>DASSKX010000417.1:0-9163 GCA_035689925.1 Acidobacteriaceae bacterium | reverse complement strand
ACCCCCGCAACTGGCCCCTGCTGAGGAGACGGTGCTCTCGCTCATCCTCCGCGAAGCCGTTACGAACATCGTCCGCCACGCGCACGCGAGCCACTGTCGCCTCTCCCTGCAGAGCAACGGATCAGGGACGGTCCTGAGCATCGAAGACGATGGCCGCGGCCGCATCCGCGAGGAAGGCAACGGTCTCCGCGGTATGCGTGAACGCGTCGAATCGCTCGGTGGCCGCCTTCACCTGGAATCCGAACGCGGCACGCGCCTCGTCATCGAAATTCCCCCTCACCACGTACAGGAAACCGCGGTTTCCGTGCCCGCCGTGACCACCGGCGCATGAAGAAGATTCAAGTCATCGTCGCAGAGGACCAGGCCATGGTTCTCGGTGCGCTCGCCGCCCTTCTCGAAACCGAGCCGGACATCGCCGTCTGCGCCTGCGCCGCCAACGGCCGCGAAGCGCTCGCCGCCATTGCAAAACACAAGCCAGACGTCCTCGTCACCGACATCGAGATGCCGGAGATGACCGGCCTCACCCTCGCCGCCGAAGTCCGCGACCGCTACCCCCAAACGCGCGTCGTCATCCTCACCACCTTCGCCCGGCCTGGCTACCTGCGTCGCGCCCTCGATGCAGGCGCCAAAGGCTACCTCCTCAAAGACCGCCCCTCCGCCGAGCTCGCCGACGCCGTCCGCCGCGTCCAGCGTGGCCTCCGCGTCATCGATCCTCAACTCGCCCTCGACGCCTGGGACAGTGGTCCCGACCCGCTCACCGAACGCGAACGCCAGATCCTCTGGCGCGCCGGAGAAGGGAAGTCCAGTGGCGAAATCGCCGACGAACTCCACCTCTCCGAAGGCACCGTTCGCAACTACCTTTCCGAAGCCATCAGCAAACTCGGCGCCTCCAACCGAGTCGAGGCCGCTCGCCTCGCCCGCTCCAAAGGCTGGCTCTGACCAGGAATGGTTACCATTGTGTCGGTGCAGTTCTAAGTCTCTCGTAACACTTTTGCTGGTTACCCATGGTACATTCAGTCATTACTTGCGGCGATATTGCCGCCGCAGGCAGGGCTCCAGGCCATGTACCCGTCTGGTTGCGCGGTCCGTATCACCATTCCGGCGCGCTGCCAGAACCGGTGTTGCGGATCGTTCGTTCGTTGCTGCCATGCGTGACTCTCTCGATAACGCCGAAGCCGTGCGCGGTACCATCCTGCTCGTCGAAGACGATGCGGCCATTCGGTACCTCTTCACCGAAGTTCTGCACAACCAGGGCTACTACGTGATTGCTGCAGAAGACGGCGCGCTCGGACTGGAGATTGCGCGGGCCCGCATCGCCAGCATCGATGCCGTCATCACCGATTCGCGCATGCCGCGACTAGAAGGCCGCGAGCTGGTTGCGGGAATCCGCGCCCTGCGCCCCGAAATTCCGATCCTCGTCGTCAGCGGAGGCGTCGATGCCGGCGCGCCCTCATCCGATCCCGCGACGCGCTACATCGCCAAGCCGATCTCTCCGCAAAAGCTCCTGCAGGAACTGCGCCGCATCCTCCGCTCCGCCTCGCGCTAATCCCGTGCATGCTCTAGGATGGTCTGTTTGCATTTGTCTCTGCGGGAGAAGCCATGATCATTGGCGTTCCAAAGGAAGTGAAGGACCATGAAAGCCGCGTCGGCATAACTCCTGCCGGCGTCAAGGCCCTCACCGATGCTGGCCATAAGGTGCTGGTAGAAACTCATGCCGGCGAGTTGTCGGCCTTCACCGACGACGAGTATCAGTCCGCCGGAGCGGAGATCGTCGGCTCCGCCCACAACGTCTGGGGCAACGCTGACATGGTCGTCAAGGTCAAGGAGCCCGTCGAAAAGGAGTACGGATTCTTCCGCGAAGGTCTGGTCCTCTTCACCTATCTCCACCTTGCTCCCGTTCCCGAACTCACCGCAAAGCTCCTCGAAAAGAAAGTCATCGGCATCGCCTATGAAACCATCCGCGACCGCGCCGGCACGCTGCCGCTGCTCACGCCGATGTCCGAAGTCGCCGGACGCATGGCCGTGCAGGTAGGCGCCGCTTACCTTGAAAAAGAGCGCGGCGGTCGCGGCCTGCTTCTCGGTGGAGTCCCCGGCGTACCCCCTGCGAATGTCTGCATCATCGGCGGCGGCATTGTCGGCACCAACGCCGCAAAAATCGCCCTCGGCATGGGAGCCAAAGTCACTCTCGTCGATCTCAATCTCAACCGCCTCCGCGAACTCGACGATATCTTCAACGGTCGCCTCTTCACCCTGGCCTCGAACTCCTGGAACGTAGGCCATGCCGTGCGCGATGCCGACCTCGTCATCGGCGGCGTGCTCATTCCCGGAGCGGCCGCTCCCAAGATCGTCACGCGCGCCATGGTAATGAAGATGAAACGAGGAGCGGTCATCGTCGACGTCGCCATCGACCAGGGAGGCTGCGTCGAAACCGCCCACCCCACCACCCACAGCGACCCCGCGTACGCGGTCCATGGCGTCGTCCACTACTGCGTCACAAACATGCCCGCAGCGGTACCGAATACCTCAACGCTCGCACTGACCAACGCCACCTTCCCCTACGTGATGCGCCTCGCCCGCCACGGAGCGAAGAAGGCAATCCTCGATGACGACGGCATTCGCGACGGAGTGAACACCTACGACGGCACGCTGACCTGCGAACCGGTCGCCCTCTCCCAGAAGAAGTCCTGGAAGCCCGTCCGCGAACTGCTGGCATAAATCTGCCGCAAGAATGAAGGCTCCGAAGCAATCGCCGCGGAGCCTTTACCTTTCTGAGCCCTGTTCTTACTGCGTCACATGCACGCTGTGCTCCAGCCGGAACGTCAGCAGCGTCTCGGCAGGAAGAACGATTTCCTTGTTCCCGGTCAGGGCGCTTCCCGCCCCGCCAGCGCCCGCGCCGGCCAGTCCGCCGATCAGGGCGCCCTTGCCTCCTCCCGCCAGTCCGCCGATCAGTGCTCCGAGACCTGCGCCGCCGCCGGTCAGGACAGCCGTCCGCTTGCCTTTACCCTTTTCCACTTGCGACATCGTGCTGGTCTGTACGGGATAGCTCCCGGAGTTCGTCTTCACGCGCTCCAGGCGCAGTTCGAGTGCCGCCCCGCCCTTGAAATGTCCCAGCGACTTCGCCGCCACAACCAGGCCTTCGGCCTGCGCTCCTCGCGGAATCACCGTCTCGCCGTCGACAACGACATCGTCGGCGACGGTGGCCGTGAAGCTGTCGCCGTCGTGGCTGATCTTCGACCCAAGATCCTGGTCGAGCCGCACACGCAGCGACGTCCCGGCGGGAATGTCAATCGCCGCGGGCTCGGCCGGAGGCGGTGGCGGATTCCGGCGTGCGCTCTGCTGCGGTGCCGACCGGGCTGGCCGGTTGGGCTCACCTGCTGTATTCGGAGCCCCCGCCGCATTGGGAGTCCCCTCGGCGTTGGGAGCCGCGGCGGAATTCGGAGTTGCGGCCGGGTTCTGCGATTGCTGCTGTGGGTTGTTCTTGCTGCAGCCGCCCAGCGCCAGAGCGCCGGCCAGCAAAATGCTCAGGGACACGACGGGGGAGACACGTTTCATGACGGACCTCGTTCGGGAAGTTAGGGGAATCTTACGCGAACCGAGGCCCCGAGTGAAGCCTCGTTTCGGTAAGGGCGCACCGCGAGTGGCCCAATCAAAACCCCTTGTTTTCCGGAACCCAGGCCTATAATGCAGGCTAATCAAAGTGGCTGAAGGGAAACATCGGCGAGGCACCCTGATCCTGCTGGGCGTGGCAGGATTCGTCCTGCTTCTGCTGCTCATTGCGCTGAATGCGTTCAACCTGCGGGCGCTCAATCCCGAGACAACTGCCGAAATCTTCCTCCTCACCTCCCTTTCCGTCATCGTCTTCCTGCTCTTCGTTGTCGTTCTCGTGCTCCTGCTGCGGAGCCTCATCAAGATCCTTGCCGAACAGCGCAGTCAGGTGCTCGGCGCTCGTCTGCGAACGCGCATGTTCTTCGGCGCTCTGCTGCTCTCGTTTGCGCCGGCATTGTTCATGTTTCTCTTTAGCTTTTTGCTGATGAACCGCTCCATCGACCGCTGGTTCTCAGAGCCGCTTTCCCAGGTGCGCGACAACTCCACGCAGATTGCAGCCGAACTCTCCCATTACGCGACCGTCAACGCCCGTTCTGAGGCTGAGAGTCTCGCCCGATCTCCTGCCATCGTCGGCGACGTCGCGAAAGACGACCGGCCCGCGATTCTCACCGAAATCCGCAACCACCAGATCACGCTGCAGGGTGGGTTCGCCGTCCTGTATCGCGACACGGCTCCCCTGGTCGCGTACGAATTGCCCCAGGACCGCGGCTCGGTCCAGATCCACTCCTGGCTCAAAGGCGAGGTGCGGGAGTCCGTGCCCGCCGGACAGCCCCTGGCCGACACGGTCCTCAAAGCGTCCCAGCGCTCCGATGAGCCGATGGTCAACATCGGAGGGACCGAGTACGCTCTCGGAGCGGCCACCTTTCCGGAGGGCGGAGTCGTCGTGGCCGGCGTGCCCATGCCCGCCGGATTCAGCAGCATCATCTCCAGCCTGAATTACGGAGCGACCCAGTACTGGGCGCTCTACCGCCAGCGCCGCCTGATCCGCGCCTGGTACTTCCTGCTGCTGCTCATGCTCACGGTTCTGGTGTTCTTTTCCGCCACCTGGCTCGCGCGCATCGTCTCACGCCAGATCACCGGGCCTCTCGAAGCCCTCGCGGACGCCATGGTCGAAATCGGCAAGGGCGAGTACAGTCATCGGGTCACGGTGCCTGCCACGGCTGAGATGGAAGAGCTCGTCCGTTCCTTCAACCACATGGCAGCGGACCTCGAGCAGAGCCGCCGTCTCGCCGAATCGTCAGCCCGTGGCCTCTCCGCCGCGAATGCAGCCCTGGAATCACGCCGCAGGGAACTGGAGACCATTCTCGAAACGATTCCCTCTGGCGTTGTAACCCTTGACCCGGCCCGCAGGATCGTGCTCGGCAATCGCGCCTTTGCCGAACTCCTTCGTCTCGAGAATAATGCGGATCTGACCGGCAAGCCGCTTGAGGAACTTGTCCCCGCAGAGCTTGCCGGCGAGCTCATGCGCCTGGATCGGCGCGCAAGCCGCATGGGCATGGCCTCCACCGAACTCGAGTTCCGCACCCCTCGCGGCCCGGTGAACCTGGCCGTGACCATCGCCATACTCAACCCCGGCAATACGCAGGGAGGGGGATCGATCCTCGTCGTCGAGGACGTGACCGATCTTCTCCAGGCGCAGCGCCAGTCCGCGTGGAAGGAAGTCGCGCAGCGCATCGCCCACGAGATTCGCAATCCACTCACGCCGATCACCCTCTCCGCGGAGCGCATCCGCCGCCACGTCGATCGCGGCCTCCCCGAATCCCCCGGCGTGATCCGTAAGTGCTGCGACGCGATCCTCGGCTCCGTCGAGTCCATGCGCACGCTGGTCAGCCAGTTCGCCGCTCTGGCCGAATTTCCTGCTGCACATCCCCGCAGTGCGAACCTGAATGAAATCGTCGACAGCGCGCTGCTCCTCTTCGAAGGGCGTATCCGCAATCTCCGCGTCGAGCGCCATCTCGACCCAGCCATGCCCCCGGTCATGGCCGATCCCGAAGCGATGCGCCGTGCCCTCGCCAACCTCATCGACAACGCCGCCGAAGCCATGCAGGAGTCCCTGCTGCGCGTTCTCTCCATTCAGACCAGCTTTGGTGAGCGCCAGGGCATGGCTGAAATCGTCGTCGCCGACACCGGCCCTGGTATCACCGACGATATGCGCGAGCGCCTGTTCCTCCCGTGGTTCTCCACGCGCCAGCGCGGCACCGGACTCGGCCTCTCCATCGTCGCGAAGATCATCCAGGACCACGGCGGCTCGATTCGCGTCGAGAACAACACCCCCACCGGAGCGCGCTTTATCATCGAATTGCCGCTCGCCGACAGCAACAGTGCCGATGGCACGCCCGCTGCCACGCTCAGCCGCGCCACCTGACCTCCGGGACCCGCATGAATCACATTCTCATCGTGGACGATGAAGCGGAGATTCGCGAATCGCTCGAGGAAATCCTCCGCGAAGAGGGCTACTCCGTCGCCACTGCCGCCAATGCTGCCGAAGCCCTGACCCTCGCCCGCGATCCCGTCTTCGACGTCATGCTCCTCGACGTGTGGCTGCCGGACCGCGACGGCATCGAAGTCCTCTCCGAGCTGTGCCACACCGACCCGCTCTCCCGCCCCGAAGTCATCGTCATCTCCGGCCACGCGACCATCGAAACCGCAGTCAAAGCCACCAAGCTTGGCGCCTTCGATTTCCTCGAGAAGCCCCTCATGCTCGAGCGCACCCTCATCGTCGTCAAGAACGCCATCGATGCCCGCCGCCTGCGCATGGAGAACGTCGAATTCCGCCGTCAGCTCGCCCACGAAGCGCAGATCACAGGCGAAAGCGTGCAGGCCCGCGCCCTGCGCCAGCAAATCACCCTCATGGCGCCCACCAACGGCCGCGTGCTCATCTTTGGCGAGTCCGGCGCCGGCAAGGAACTCATCGCCCGCGCCATTCACGCCGGCAGCCTGCGCAGCGACCGCGTCTTTGTCGAGCTGAACTGCGCCGCCATCCCCGAGGACTATATCGAGAGCGAACTCTTCGGCTACCGCAATGGCGCCGTCCCCGGAGGCCCTCCCGAAAAACGCGGCACCTTCGAGCGCGCCACCGGAGGCACGCTCTTCCTCGACGAAGTTGGCGACATGAGCCTCAAAACCCAGGGCAAGGTCCTCCGCGCCCTCGACGAGCAGCGTTTCGTCCCCATCGGCGCAACCCAGCCCATCAGCGTCGACGTGCGCGTCATCGCCGCCACCAACAAGAACCTCGAAGAGGAAATAGCCAAGGGCAATTTCCGCGAGGACTTCTTCTACCGACTCAACGTCATTCCGTTCTTCGTGCCCCCGCTGCGCGACCGTCGCGAAGACATCCCGCTCCTCGTCCGCGAATTCCTGCAGCTCTTCGGCCGCCAGTACGGCCGCCCGCGCATCGAGATCAGCGACGAAGCCATCGACCTGCTCCGCCAGTACCACTGGCCCGGCAACGTACGCGAGCTGAAGAACGTCATCGAACGCGTGCTCATCCTCAACCCGCAGGTCCACCGCATCGATCGCCGCCATCTCCCCATGCTCGTGCAGCGCAACGCAGTCCGCGCCGGCGACTTCGACACGCTCCAGCAGGCGCGCGACGCCTACGAGCGCGAATACATCCTCAAGAAAATCGATGAGTGCAACGGCAACATGAGCCGTGCAGCGGAAACCTTAGGCCTCGAGCGCAGCCACCTCTACCGCAAGATGAAAGCCCTCGGCATCGCCCCCCGCGAGCTTTCTCAGGAGCACTAGCCCTGCAGCTCTTCTCCAGCGTCAGACCAGCGTCAGCACCGTGATCTCCGGCGGACAATTCAGCCGGAACGGCAATCCCACAGCCCCAATGCCGCGATTGACGTACAGCTGCGTCTCGCCCTGGAGGAACAGCCCCTCCACGTACTTCCTTCCCAGCGGCGGCAGATGCAGCGGTGGCAGAAACGGCAGCCGCACCTGTCCCCCATGCGTATGCCCGGAGAGCATCAGATCCACCTTGTATCGCGCAACGTGTGGCAGGATGTCCGGTTCGTGCGCCAGCACAATCGTCGGCTCACCCTTTGCCTGCGGAATCGCCTGCTCCGGGCGCGACTTTCCCTGATCCGCGCTGTTCAGCCCCGCCAGCCACAGCCGTTGGCCGCCTCGCTCCAGAGGCACAGCCTGATTCAGCAGCACAGGAATCCCGTTCTCCTGCAATGGGCCGACCACATACCGCTGGCCAACGCCGACATCATGGTTTCCGAGAATCGCATACCGCAGCGGGCAGCTGATCCGGCTAAGAATCTCCGCGCAGCCCCCCGCGTGGCGTCGCGCATAGGAGAGGGGCAGCAGACCATCGCTGACAAAGTCTCCCGTCAGCACCACCATGTCCGGACGAAGCCGGTTCACCCGGTTCACCATCTCGCGCAGGAAGTACGCCTCAGAGTACTCGGCGTAATGAAAATCCGAGATCTGCACGATCCGCATCCCGCGGAACGCCTCTGGCAGCCGCGCCAGCCGGATCGTGTGCTCTTCGATGCTCAGCTCATGGCGAGCCACTTCCGCCGAATACAGCGCGAGACCTGCCGCAGAGAGTGCAGAAATTTTCAGGAACGAGCGCCGCGTCACGCGCCTCCGGGGAACCCGCGGGTTGATCGCCACATCTTCATCATACGAATTGCGAGCAGAGGTCTTCCGAACGGCTGAACTTGCAGCAGGAGTCATTCTTCACTTGGATGCATGGCGAAAACAGAAAAGCCGGGCACAGCGGCCCGGCTCTGTTGTTACGTCAGCCCTTACCACCCATACCCGCGGTAGTAATACGGGTAGGGATACGGATACCGGTACACGTACGGATAAGGATAGGGCGCCATGTACACGCGCCGGCGCTGCAACTGCGGCGAGTTCTGCGCCAGACGCTGCGCCTCCTGCCACGATACCGGCTGCACCGCCACCGGAGTCGCCAGGTGGAAGTTCAGCAGCGTCTCCGGCGGAAGCATCACGCGAGGCCCGTTCGTGTGCGCCGAAGCCAGCATGCCCGCTCCTCCGCCAATCATCGCGCCCGCCGCCGCTCCCGCTCCGCGCCCGATAATGCCGCCGATAATCGCCCCAACCACCGCGCCGCCCACCGTGTTGGTGGCGGTGTATCCAGCCTTATTCGGCTCTTTGCTCGACCACACATCCGTCTGCAGCGGATATTGCCGCCCGCTCAGATTGATCGAGGTGATCTGCAGCGCAATCTCTCCGCTGCCTGCCAGATTCCCAGGCTTCTTCGCATCGACGACCGTGCCCTCCAGCAGCGCACCCCGCGGGATCGCCAGCACGTTGCCCTCAAACACGTCGCTCGCTGCTGTCGCCTGGAACATCGCGCCCGGCTGCAGCCTCGTCACATCCAGCGGCTCACTGGTGCGAACCTGCAGCAGCGTGCCCGCAGGAATCGTCACCGGTCCGCTGATTGGCTGCGGAGGTGGATAGCCAGGGTATCCCGGATACTGATTCGGGTATGGATTCGGATACTGCCCCTGACTCGGGTACTGCGGATACGCGCCCCGGTTTGGATACTGGTTCGGGTACGGCTGCCGATTCGGATACT
>DASSKX010000416.1:0-3877 GCA_035689925.1 Acidobacteriaceae bacterium | reverse complement strand
CAAAGTATCAGCCGGGCAGCGAATTTTTCGAGCCGCCTGCGAGCAGTCCGGAGTTGCTGGTCGTCAGCGGAGAGATGGATCACGTGGCGCCGCCGGAGTATGCTGAGCAGTTTTGTTCCAGGCTGGAACATTGTCGTCTCGTGATCATCCCGGACCTCGGTCACGGTCCTTTTGACCTGGATCTCTGGAGCGGAGGCGATTGCTACGACACGATGACGGTCAAATTCCTGGAGGATGGAGTCGTTGACGCTTCCTGTGTCAGGAAGATGCGCACACCCGCTTTCCGATGAATCCTCGTTAGCCGGCTTCGCTCCTTGCGTCGCCTGGGCGGAGCTTTGCGCGGGAAGCGCGTGCAGGTTTTTCCGCTCTGCAACCTGGGCCGTGCGGCGCGCCTCCCAACAGGAAGACCATCCTGCATCGCCAGCCCGACCAGCGATCCCTCAATCACACGCGCCGTGGAGCGTTTTGCCTGGCAAAGGAGCTTTTGCTATGTACCACCACGTCAAGAAGCTGATGTACACCGTGAACATTGATGAGCCGGATCCGCGCTTCGGCCGGATGCTGCTGGAGCAGTTCGGAGGCGCGAACGGCGAACTGGCAGCCGCCATGCAGTATTCCATTCAGGGGCTCAACTGCGAGGACCCCGCACGCAAGGACCTGCTGATGGACATTGGCACCGAGGAGCTGAGCCATCTGGAGGTGATCGGCGCGCTGGCGCGCATGCACCTGAAGCCGCTGAAGACGAGCCGCGAGGCGGCGGACTCCGATCCGCTGGTGGCGATTGCCGGAGGCGGGGGCGTTTGCCTGCAGGATTCGGTGGGCAATGCCTGGACGGCGGATTATCTGAAGATCACCGGGGATTTGGCGGTCGATTTGCACAGCAACATCGCGGCGGAAGCGCGCGCGAAGATCGTCTATGAGCGGCTGATCGGCTTCACCGAGGATCAGGGGTCGCGGCAGGCGCTGCAATTCCTGATGACGCGCGAGATTACACACATGCGCGCCTTTGCCGCGGCGCTGGAAAGCATGGAGAAGCCGCCGTTCGCTGTGGGCATCATTCAGCCGACGCCGACGCTGGTCGATCAGTATGCGAACACGTCGACCGGAGAAGGCGAAGAGGGGCGGGACCAGCAGGGTCCATGGAACGACGGCAGCAAGGGGCTGCAGATCGTTCGGCCCAAAGCGGAAGGCGGAACAGGGATCAACAATCAGCCGTACGATCCGCAGCCGGGGACGGAGGCGACGTCGCCTGTGGACTCCACGCCGGTTGGGGAGTTCCTGGGCGCGGCGCGGAAGAAGCAGCAGAGCATGCTGGAAGAGCGGAAGAAGATGGAGGAGAAGCTGCGGAAGGCCTCGTAGAACGAGGGCCGGAACACAGGAGGGGCTGCGCTGGAGTGCGCGGCCCTTTTTCTCTAATCGAGCTGGATGTTGACCAGATCGTCGGCCGTTCCCGACGGTGCCGCGGGCTGGTTCTGCGGGGCGCGCCAGTAATCGATGAGGGATATCTGGTGCACGCAGCTGACGGTGCAGTTGGGAGCGCAGCTCTTCTCGCTGAAGAACTCGCGGCGCAGATCTTCGCGGGTGTAGTGGGCGAGCGGAACGCCGGGGAATCCGCGCTGCTGGCTGCAGTAGTGCACGAGCCCGTTCTCGCAGATGTACAGGTAGCGGGAGCCGGCACGGCAGCGCCACTCGTTGGGCTGGCCGTTGGCGATCTTTTCCTGGAATTTGTTGAAGCGGGAGTAGTTCTTCTTTTTCCACGAGCGCATTTCGTTCCACACGGAGCGTTCTTCGGGACCGAGCGGCTTCAGTTGGCCGTCGCCGTCATGGATGATGCCGATGGTCGAGGTGAATCCGAGGCTGATGGCGCGTCGGCCGATGGTGAGGGCGTCCTGCGGGTTCTTGATGCCGCCGCCGACGACGGAGTTGATGTTCACGTGGAAGTCGGCGTACTCGGCCAGGAACTCGAGTTTCTTGTCGAGGACCTTCAGGCTCTTCTTCGAGACTTCGTCCGGGGTGACGTTGTCGATGGAGATCTGCATGTGGTCGAGGCCGGCGCGGTTCAGGCGCTGGATGCGCTCGGGGACCAGCAGATATCCGTTGGTGATCATGCCGGCCATTTTGCCGTGATGGCGGATGCGGGCGATGATCGCGTCGAGTTCGGGATGGAGCAGCGGCTCGCCGCCGGAGATGGTGATGATGCTGGTGCCGAGGCGCGCGAGGTGGTCGATGCGGCGGAGCATCTCGTCGAGGGGCACGGGCTTCGAGACGTCATCGTACTCGTTGCAGTAGGCGCAGGAGAGATTGCAGCGCCGCATGGGCACGATCTGCGCCATGACGGCGTGGCGGGTGGAGGCCAGGGCGTGGCCGACGAGGGTGATCTCGCGGATTTTGCGGGAGGCCGCCTTCAGGCGCCGGCGGAGGGTCAGTTTGCGAGCCGAAGGCATCTCTTCTTATTGAAACACAAGGGGTCGCGCCCGGGGAGTGGGCAGGAGCGAACGGTGCCTGGGGCGGGGTGAGTGGCGGATTGCTACGGCAGATCGTGCCGGTAGACGGCGGCGAGCTGGCCAGGCAATGCACCAATTTCATTGGCGGCTACGTTGCCGAATTGCTTAATCCCGGTGGCCATGCTGCGGAACATCAGCTCCGGAGCCATGCCGGCGGGCCAGGTCACAGAGCCTTTGTTCTTGCCATGACCGGCGGTCATGGTGACGACGTTTTCCTTGTGGTCACGAATCACGGTCAGCTGCACCGGCTTGCCCCGATTGGCGTGAATCGCCCGCATCCACTGGCTGGTGGTGGCCATGGTTTTGCCATTCACCCTGGTGATGACGTCGCCCGCACGCAGACCGGCGACGGAGCCTGGGCTGTTGTCGTCGACGCGCTTGACGAGCAATCCCTGGCCGTCATGGATGCCGAAGTAATCGGCCAGCTGCGGCCCGAGCATATCGAGTTCGAGGCCGGTGTAGCCCGAGTTCATGCCCAGCGCGGAAAGGAAGCTGCTCCCAACGCCCGAAGACGAATTGGGGAGCGAAATGGGGTCGTCGTCATCCGGCTCCACGGGGATGTGCTGCGACCAGGCGTCGGCCTCGAGGGTCGAGCGATCGCACAGAGTCACGTTCAGGCTCTGCTCCTGGCCGTCGCGGCTGATCAGGAAGCTGACAGTGCGTCCCGGCGGAGTTTCGCGCAGCAGGCGCCCAAGCTGCGCCTGGCCCTCGATGGGCTGGTCGTTCATGCGCAGAATGACGTCATGGACGCGCAGGCCGGCCTTGGCGGCGGGTGCGTCATGATCCATTGTGACGATTTCGACTCCCCGCGCACTCTTCAGCTTCAGTTTGGAGGCGCGGTCGTTGTCGATGTCGCGCGTGCCGACTCCCAGATAGCCGGGAGCGCTGTGGGCGAGGTAGGCAGGATCGTCGCCGAGAAGGTACAAATGCTGCTCGGCTTGCAACCACGGGGTAAGCAGGAGACTGGCGGCAAGTGCCGCAAGGGGAAGCAACCTCATATTCGGCCTCGAAAACGTTTCATTCCATCTGCGCCTCGATTGTCCGTGCTTTTTTTGACCTGAACGAGTGCGCAACGTCAACCGGACGGCCGCCATTATCTTAGCGACAAAGGCGGCATTCCGGCGTTACTGCAGAGCAACCTGCTCCAGGTACTGGCGGGATACGTTCCGGATCTGCGGATTATCGTCGCGCGTGGCTACGGTGTGCAGCACGTCGCGCACGCTGGAGTCGGCCTCGACCGGCGTCAGCAAGCCGATGGCTTTCTCGCGGATCTGCGGATCGGGATCTTTCAGCAGCGCTTCGAGAATGGCATCCCGTACGCGGGTGTCGATGGCGATGTAGGGCTCCAGCCCGGCCAGGGCCTTGCTGCGAAC
>DASSKX010000415.1:0-4191 GCA_035689925.1 Acidobacteriaceae bacterium | reverse complement strand
GACGATGCCCACCAGCAGAATGGCGGCCATTAGCAACGAGGTTGCCACCGGCCGCAGGATGAATGGACGAGAGGGACTCACGGCGCAGTATTCTCACCGCTGATCGTCGTTTGTGTCCTGGGTATTCCCTGCTTCGACAGGAAAACCGTGGCGTTATTGGTCAGCTTGTCGAAGCTGCTGTCCGCCACGACGTCGCCGGGCTGGATGCCCATGACCGCCGTATTGCCGCCGTCGGTCACGCCAGTCTTCACGTTCTGCTGCACAACGTGGTACAGCGGGCCCTCTGCCCCGCTTCCGCCTTCTCGAGCGCTCCTGCCCGCCGGCTGAGCGGCTCCGCTCCGTTCAACCTGCTTCGGAGGAACGCCCGAGGGAGCGGTTGTTCCACTCTGATTCGTGCCATGTCCCTGCGGGCCCCGTGCTGCAGGCGCCCCCGCCCCAGGTTGAATGAGATAGACGAATGCCTGGTCACCATTGTGCTGCACGGCCGAAGACGGGACGATAATCTGGTCCTTCATCGTCGTCACGAGCAGGCGCGTGTTCACGAATTGGTTAGGAAAGAGCGATTCGTCCCGGTTCGCAAACGTGGCCCGCAGCTTCACCGTTCCCGTAGTCGTGTCGATCTGGTTGTCCATCGTAGTCAGCACACCACTGCCGAGCTTCTGGGTTCTGTCGTGGTTCCAGGCCTCGACAGGCATGCGATGCCCATGCCGCATCTGCTCCATCACCTGCTGCAGGTTGTCCTCAGGCAGGGTAAAAATCACCGTAATTGGCTGCATCTGGGTGACCGTCACCAATGCGGTTGACGAATTTGCCGTCACCAGATTCCCGGGGTCGACCAGGCGCAGGCCCGCGCGTCCCGTAATTGGCGAAGTGATGTGAGCATAACCAAGCTGCACCTGGTCGTAGGCAACGAGCCCTTCGTCATTCTTCACCGTGCCCTGGGTCTGCAGCACCAGCTTTTCCTGGTCTTCCAGCGTTTGCCGCGGGATGGCGTTTTTGGACCATGCACGCTCATACCGTGTCTGGTTCATCTGCGCCTGCGCCAGCAGATTTTCGTCCCGTTCGAGTGTGCCCTGCGCCTGCTGCAACTGTGCCTGGAAGGGACGCGGGTCGATATCGATCAGCGGATCGCCCTTGTGAATCATCTGTCCTTCGCGGTAGTGCACCTCCGTCACGACTCCGGTGACCTGCGGGGTGATGGCGACGGTGTATACCGGAGTGACGGTCCCGATGGCCTCAAGATAGACGCCCAGATCCCCGCTCCTGGCCGTTGCGGTTACGACCGGAATAGGACCGGTCGCCATGCGCCGGCCTCCGCCCTGATTGGCGGTCGGCTGGCCACCGTGCTGGGTGATGATCCAGTAAAAGAGCAGACCGAACAGGATAAGAATGACCGCCCATATCCAGCGATGACGGCGCCTGCGCGGCGGCTTCTCGACGGAAGGGGGCAGCTGATGATCCGGCGGAGCAATAGAAGCAGATGGCTGTGAGCTCATTTTTTGAAATTGCCAGTCGTCCAAAAACAGAATTCCCGCGGGGAACATTACCCTAGTGAAGGATGAGGTGGAAAAAGTCGCGTCAGATTCGGAGTTTAACACTGTAAATGAAGGGCTTCCGCCCAAAGCGCCATGCTGCCTTAGCGCGCTGACCCGGGACCTCCCCCACACACCTTCTTCCGGTTGTCGTGGCTTGCAGTGAGAGACGGATGAGCGGGTGAATTAGCCGCACGTTGAGGCACGGGAAATGTCCTCCAGGCGGGTCTTCATGACACAATGCAGGCGAGGAACAAGCGGCGGCATTTCGTTCTTTTCCGCACAGGCCCGCAACGCAAGTCGCCTCTGTCTGCAAACTATCGACGTGGAACAACTTGCACGCAATCAGTGCGCATCAAAATGACCACTTTGGCGTCTTTGAGCCGATCCCTTCCTCGCCCGGCAACGGGCTCCAACAGAAAAAGAATGACTGCATGAGTGGTGATGGAAATACGGGTACGCGCAACGCATGGGCTGATCGCATTCACGCCCTGCGCAATGTACCCCACGTACTAAGGATCCTCTGGGAATCCGGCCACTCCGTCGTGTTCTGGGGACTCTCCCTCCGGATTATCCAGCCCGCAATCAGCTTCGGTATTGGACTGGTCGCCGCAGAGATCATCGGAGGCGTCGCCGCCGCTATTGATCACGCTGCCCCGCTGGCGCACTTCTGGTGGTGGGTCGCCGCTGAAGTCGGGCTCGCACTCCTCAATGGGATCCTCACGCGCGGAATGGACTACACCGACCAGATCCTCGCCGACCGTTATACGAACTACGTCAGCGTGCGCGTCATGGAAAAAGCTGCGCAGCTCGACCTGACCACGTACGAAGATCCCGCTTATTACGACCGACTGGAGCGAGCGCGCGTGCAGGCCACCGACCGCCTGGCCATGATCCAGATGATGGGCCGCCTCTTCCAGCAGGTCGTGCTCACCGTGATCTGGAGTGCCGTGCTCATCTACCGCTCGCCGCTGATGATTTTGCCTCTCTTCATTGGCGTTCTTCCCTCGTTTGTCGGCGAGACGCACTTCGCATTTCTGGGTTATGAGAAGAACTTCCGCCAGACGCCGCGCAAGCGCATCATGGACTACCTGCGGCTGGTCGGCGGCAGCAAGGAGTCTGCAAAAGAACTGAAGCTGTTCAACCTCAGCGGCTGGCTGACCGAACGGTTCCGGTCCCTGTCTCAGGGCATTTACGACGAAAACGTAGCGCTGTCGAACAAGAAGCTTGTCTGGGGAGGGTTGCTGTCGCTCGTCAGCACGCTCGGCTATTACGGCGCCTATGTCTTCGCCATCTGGCAGGCGGTAACCGGCCGGTATCCCAGTGTGGCGGCATTCGCCCTCGTCACGCAGGCAATCCAGCAATCCAGTTCCAACTTCCAGCAGGCGTTTTCGACTGCCTCAGGGATCGCCGACCAGGCGCTGTTCCTGACGGATCTGATTGACTTCTTTGCGATCAAGCCCACGGTCCAGAATCGGCCGAACCCGCTTCCGGTACCTAAACCGATCCGGCGCGGTTTCGAGTTCCGAAATGTCTCGTTCGCCTATCCGGGCACGACGCGCATGGTGCTGAAGAACTTCAATTTCACCATTCAGCCCGGTGAGCGGATCGCGCTGATTGGCGAAAATGGGCAGGGTAAGACGACGGTCGTCAAGCTCATCACCCGTCTCTACGACCCAACCGAGGGCCAGATTCTCCTCGACGGCATTGACCTCCGCGAGTACTCCATGGAGGACCTGCACCACGAGATGGGTGTCATCTTCCAGGACTTTATGCGGTACGAGATGACGGTCCGCGAGAACATCGCCGTCGGTCATATTGAGGTGCCGCATACAGATGAAGAGATTCGCGCGGCTGCAGACAAAAGTCTCGCCGCGGAAGTCGTTAAAAAAGTGGCCGGCGGATACGACCAGATGCTCGGCCGCCGCTTTGTGTCCGGCGTCGACCTCTCTGGTGGCGAGTGGCAGCGGATTGCGCTGGCTCGCGCCTATCTGCGCGACGCCCAGCTGTTGATTCTTGATGAACCTACCGCAGCGCTCGACGCCAGGAGCGAACTCGAAGTGTTTGAGCGCTTTGCGGAACTGACGATGGGCAAGATGGCTCTGCTGATTTCGCATCGCTTCTCGACCGTGCGCATGGCTGACCGCATCGTAGTTCTCGCGGGGGGCAGGCTGGTGGAAGAAGGAACCCACCAGCGACTCATGGCGCTCGGCGGCCGCTATGCCGAGATGTTCGAAATGCAGGCGGCCAGCTACCGCTAGGGCCTGGAGTATAAATGTCTGAAGTCACAATGATTAATGAACAGCGCATGCGCGAGGCGGGGCTGTCTGCCGATGCGCTGCGGACGGCGGCCAGAGCGGACGCGCATCGGTGGAGCTCTGCGCCGGCCTCGAAGGATCTGGACGATTTTTGGGCGCGGATTGACGCTGCCGCGCAGCAGCTGGATGCCCTTTCCGCTGAACTGGACGCGTTACCGACCACCGGCTGGCCCGGCGCCGAACCCCTGCTCGAAATTCGTGAAAACCCGCGCATGATGCGTTCGGCTTTGGCCGAGATTCGCTCTGTGCGCAAAAAGCTTTGCCGGCTTCCACGTGCTATCGCCGAACATGTTGAGGAGCCCCGCACCGCAGCGGTCGCGCGGGCGTATTTGGATGCCAGC
>DASSKX010000414.1:0-2855 GCA_035689925.1 Acidobacteriaceae bacterium | reverse complement strand
TCTCATCCCTCGCCCTTCGTCCCTCGTCCCGCTTTTCAACTCTGCAGCCCCCATTTGCGCACGGTCCGCGCCTCGATGACGCGGAACACGACGTTCTCGACGATGAGACCGATCACGATCACGGTGAAGAGACCGGCGAAGACGTTCGGAATCTCGAGCTGGTTCTTGTTCTCGTAGATGAACCAGCCGAGCCCGCCCGAGCCCGACGAAACGCCGAACACGAGCTCGGCGGCGATCAACGTGCGCCATGCGAACGCCCAGCCGATCTTCAGCCCCGTCATGATGCTCGGAAACGCCGCCGGGATCAGAATCTTCATGATGTAGCGCGGTCCCGTGAGCCCGTAGTTCCTGCCCACCATGCGCATCGTCTGGCTCACCGCCTTGAACCCGGTGTGGGTGTTCAAGGCCACCGACCACAGCACCGAGTGAATCAGCACGAAGATCAGGCTCCCGTTGCCCAGCCCGAACCAGATCAAGGCGAGCGGCAGCAGCGCGATCGAGGGCAAGGGGTTGAACATCGAAGTCAGCGTTTCGAGCAGGTCCGTGCCCATTTGCGTCGCCGTGGCAAAGGCGGTCAAGAGCGCCGCCAGCGCGAGGCCTATCGCGTAGCCCTGCAGCAGCACCTTGATCGAGAACCACGCCCGGTGCGGCAGCACCCCGCTGCGGATCGCATCGTAGAACGCTTCGACCGTCGCGCCAAAGGTCGGAAACAGCAACGGGCTGTTCAACCACCTCGCATAGACTTCCCATGCCACCACCAGCACCAGCAGCAGGAAGGTCTTGCGCGCCGCGCCGTTGCCGTAGATCTTCTCCCAGGTGCTGAGTGGCTTCTCCACCACCCCGAACGCGTCGCCCTCCACCGTGCGCTCGAACTCCGGGCGCGGTACCGTCGGCAGCCTCGCTTCAGCCATGCACCGCCTCCTCTTCCTCGATCTCGTCGGCAAACAGCATGTCCTGGATGTGCTGCGAGAGCGCCTTGCCGTGTTTGCCCGCTCCGTCGTGCCCGTCGCTGTTCAGTTCCGCCTTCACCTGGCCCGGGTGCGGGCTCAGGAGCAGGATGCGGTTACCCACCAGCACCGCCTCCGGAATCGAGTGCGTGACGAACAGCACCGTGAAGTGGGTGTCGTCCCACAGCTGCAGCAGTTCTTCCTGCATCTTGCGCCGGGTCAGCGCATCGAGCGCCGCAAACGGTTCGTCCATCAGCAATATCTTGGGCTCCATCGCCATGCCCCGGGCGATCGCCACCCGCTGCTTCATGCCGCCCGAGAGCGTGTGCGGGTAGCTGTCGGCGAACTTCGTCAGGTTCACCTTCTCGATATACTGCATCGCCTTCTCTTCGGCCGCCTTGCCATGCAGCTTCCGGCTCGCCGTTAACGCAAACATCACGTTCTGCTTCACCGTCTTCCACGGCAGCAGCTGGTCGAACTCCTGGAACACCATCATGCGGTCCGCCCCAGGCTTCCTGATCACTTCGTCGTTCAGCCTCATCTCGCCTTCGGTCGGCGTCATGTAACCGCCCACCGCCTTCAGCAGCGTCGACTTGCCGCACCCCGACGGGCCCAGCATCACGAACCGGTCCGACCGATACACTTCAAAGTCCACCCGATACGTCGCCGTCACCAGGTGCTCGCGTGTCTTGTACTGCAGCGTCACTCCCTTTACTTCCAGCAGCGGCCCCACCTTCGTCGTCTCCACCGCCTTCACCCCTCCTAACTCCGATATGCTCGCCATCTCCTCTCACCCGTCCTTTGGATTACTCCATACTGATTGATGGTTTCACTTTTCCGCCAGTACCGTCGTCTCCAGCGATTCCAGCCGCGGCAGTTACACTCATGGCATGGCCCACTTGATTCCAGACAGGCATGCGCATGCAGACGTTTTGCCGATTCAGGCGGCCGGTCGACCGCTTGTCACTGTCGGCGAATAAACAGGCCGAGTTCTTGTTATGAGAGAGGCGCTAATACATCCTATGATGTCCTATGTAAGCAAACTTCGCCGCGGATTGTCAAGCATTGAACAGGATTTTTGCCGGCCGTTTCGTGGATCAGCCGTAGCGGGTCATCTGCAGCGATTCAACTTCGATTTCGGGCGTGATGCCGGACACAATGTCCGCCGTGATGCGACCCGATCCGCAGCTCATCGTCCATCCCAGCGTACCGTGGCCGGTGTTGAGAAAAAGATTCCGATAGCGCGTCCGGCCGATCACCGGCGGGCCGTCCGGCGTCATCGGCCGCAGCCCGCACCACGGCTCGACGCGGGACAGGTCTCCGCCGTGCGGATAAAGGTCGCGCAGCACGTGCACCAGCGTGCGTTCACGTGATCGACGCAGCCGCAGATCGTAGCCGCCGAGTTCCGCGGTGCCGGCCACCCGGATCCGTTCGCCGAGACGGGTGATCGCCGTCTTGTGCGTTTCGTCCATCACCGTCGATTGCGGCGCCGCGTCCGGATCGGCCACCGGCACCGTGATCGAATAACCCTTGACCGGATACACTGGAATACGGATGCCGATCTTCTTCAACAGCAGCGGCGAATAGCTGCCGAGCGCGACGACGTAGGCATCCGCATGCAACGGACCGTGATCGGTATCGACCTGCGCAAGGCGGCCGGTTCCTGCCACCAGCGAGCGGACCGTCACGCCGTAGCGAAACTGCACGCCGAGCTCGCGCGCCTTCTGTTCCAGTGCGTGCGTGAACTTGAAACAGTCGCCAGTCTCGTCATCGGGCAGACGCAGTCCGCCCACAATCTTTGCGGCGACCCGGGCCAGAGCAGGTTCGGCGTCGATACACTGCTGCACATCCAGCAGTTGATACGGCACGGCGTAGCGCTGCAGCACCGCCACGTCGCGCGCCGCGCTG
>DASSKX010000413.1:0-3051 GCA_035689925.1 Acidobacteriaceae bacterium | reverse complement strand
GATCGACGCCGCGCGCCTGCGCCTGCCACTCCGTGAAATAGTGGGCGCCGGTGCCGTCTTCGCTGGACTGGTGGTGCTCAAGACCCTCTCCGCCCACGACGTCGGTGAGAAAGAAGAGGAAGTCGTAGTGGTTGTAGTGGTGGGACGCGAACAGCTTCTGCGCCTGCACGGCGAGATTCTTGTGCGCCTGCAGTTCTTCCGGCGTGACCTCGAGATCCTTCGCCTCATCGGCAAACACGTCGAGGTGCACCGGATTATCGGGTCCGGTGGAGAGATCCAGCCGCTTGAAGTATTCACCGGCGACCAGCGGTGAATCGATCAGCGTGTTCAGAGTCGTGTCCTTGAAGTGAATCGTATCGCCATCCTGAGACTCGGTCTCGAGGGCGGTCGCGTACTTCCATCCGTGGGGCAGCACGATCGTCGGGGTGAAGTGAATGTCGCGCGAGAAGTGACCCGCCGGGTAGAGCACGACGGTGTTCCAGGCGAGGTCGGCGAGCTTCGACGAGAACTGAATCCGGCCTTCCTGCCGCATGATGGGCGACAGATAATCGAAATCCACGCTGAGGGTTGAGACCCCCTTCGGGACGTCGATGTGGAACGCATACACATTTACGCGATCGCGTACCCATGGGATGCGCTGGCCATTACCGGTTACGACCAGGCCACCCAGGTTCTCGATGGGACCGGTCGGCGAGTGGTTCCCCGGAATCCACTCGGGGTACAACAGCGTCACGTCGCCGGGCTTCACGGGGATCTCCTCGTGGACGGCGGCGACGCGATCCGTCATGTTGGTCAGGTTGACCTGCAGCGCAATGGCGCCGGGGTACGGCATGTCCTGTGGCGCCTGGATCGGAGGCGGCATCGGCACCGGTTGCGGCTGATATCCGGCCTGTGCGGCGGCGAGCGCTGGAGAGGAGAGCAGGGCAAGCAGGAGAGGAAGGAGCGGCGAGCGCATCGGAAGCGAGTCTCCGAGGAAACTGGGGATTCGGATACGCGCCTGATTTTACAGGAGCAGAGCTGGCCGGAATCCGGGCCAGGTGGCCTGTGCTGAGATTTGCCGGCCCGCTTCCCTGCCGGTCCGCTGTACTCTTGGAGCGTGTCCTCGACCCGACGGAATTTTCTGAAAGCCGGAGCCGCCGCCTCGGTCGGCTTGTCTCTTAACGCGGCTGCCGCCCCGAACCAGCCAGCGCGCAGGAACCGCATCCACCAGTCCGTCTGCCGCTGGTGCTACAAGAACACGCCGCTCGATCAGCTCTGCCAGTGGGCGGTGGACGTGGGCCTCAAAGGCGTCGATCTGCTGGAGGTGGAGGAATTCGATGTGCCGCGGCGCCACGGTCTGGTCTGCACGATGGGCTATGCGGGAGGAGGCACCATTCCCGATGCGCTGAATCGCGTGGAGAACCACGCAGCGATTGAAGCGGCGTTTCGCAAAAATATTCCGCTCGCCGCAAAAGCCGGAGTTCCCAACGTGATCACGTTCTCGGGAAATCGTCGGGGCATGAGCGATGAGGAGGGCGCGCAGAATACGATTGCCGGCCTGAACCGGCTGAGGGCAATCGCCGAGGATAACGGAGTCACGATCTGCCTGGAGTTGCTCAACAGCAAGGTTAATCATCCGGACTACATGGCCGACCACACGGCGTGGGGCGCGCGCGTGATTCACGCCGTGAACTCGCCGCACGTGAAACTGCTCTACGACATCTACCACATGCAAATTATGGAGGGGGATCTGATCGCGACGATCCGCGCGAACATCGACTGCATCGCGCACTTCCATACCGGCGGCGTGCCAGGGCGGCATGAGATTGGTCCGACACAGGAGATCGAGTATGGAGCGGTAATGCAGGCCATCGCTGACGCAGGGTTCACCGGCTATGTAGCCCACGAGTTCCTGCCCACAGCAGATCCGCTGACCAGCCTGCGCCAGGCGGTTGAGCTTTGCGATGTTTAGCCCAGAGTGCCCACCCGGCGGACATCATCCTCCGAGCCAATTCCATCCAATTTGAATAGGGGACGTTGATTCGCATTGCGTCCGCACGCATTGGGCGGCCGCCGGAAAGGTGGTGCTCGTCGAACACTCGGCCGCCGCGCTGAGGCCAGAAATCACATCGACGAGGTGCTTATGGGATCTCCGCAAAGACAGCCTTCGTATCCTCCTGACCAGCCGGAACGTGCGAGCCGGCAGGGACCACAGCTTGAGAATCTGCGCCAGGTCGACAAACTGGATAAGGACGTCAGCAGTGGCTGGCGGTTTGGGTTCTGGTGGATCTGGGCTCTGGTGATTGTCGGCATCTGGTGGGTCGGCTACGGATGGGGCGGTTCCGGCGGGTGGCTGCGGCCGCATCACAATGCCGTGCAGAACGATGCCGCCATCAGCGGCCCTGGCATTGACATGCTGAACGCCGAGAACAAAAGTCAGTTCGTCAACCAGGGTTTCCAGCTTCGCAACGTGCCGGTGGAGAGAAGAGCCAGCGATCGCGCCATCTGGATCGGGCCGAAGTTCAATTCCGTGCCGACGCTGCTGATCCTGCCGACCGGCAATAATCCGGAGAGCGCATCGATCGGGCAGGGATCGTGGATTGACACGAACGGCCGCGTCTATGCCGCGCCGCAGCCGGCGCAGGCCAAGCAGCAGTGGGGACTGAGTGACGCTGACGTGCAACAACTGGAGAAGCAGGGCGCTTACATGCAGGCGACTGTGATCCAGCAGGTTCCACACTGAGGATGGAGCAACCAGGGACAGCAAAGCCGGAGCTGAGCGCTCCGGCTTTGCTGTCTCTGACTCGTTTGCGTTGTCAGCTTGCCCGGCGTTCCTTCTCGCGCTCGAAGAAGCGCTCCATGAACTTGGTGTCGAAGTGACCGCGGCGGAACTCTTCATCGCGAAAGATTTTCTGGTGCAGGGGGATGGTGGTGTGGATGCCCTCGACGATGAACATCTCCAGCGCGCGGCGCATGCGGGCCATCGACTCTTCGCGATCGGCGCCATAGGCGATGAGCTTGGCTATCAGCGAGTCGTAGTACGGCGGCACCACGCCCTCCGAGTACTGCGCG
>DASSKX010000412.1:0-2675 GCA_035689925.1 Acidobacteriaceae bacterium | reverse complement strand
TTGCCGACGTTCGGACGTCCGACGATTGCCAGGCGCAGGCCATCGTGCACCAGGCGGCCGTGCTCGAAGGAGCGGGCCAGGGTTGCGAGCTCCAGGGAAATTGTATCGATGCGAGTGACAATTTCCTCGTTCGGCGTCACGTCTACATCGTCCTCGGCGAAGTCGATGCCGGCTTCGAGGAGCGCAATCAGCTCCACGAGGCTCTGCTTCGCGGGCTGGATGCGGCGCGAGAGCGCGCCGCCCATCTGCTCGGCGGCGACGCGCGCCTGGTAGAGCGTCTGCGCTTCGATCAGGTCGCGGACGGCTTCGGCCTGCGTGAGGTCGAGGCGGCCGGAGAGGAAGGCTCGCTCGGTGAACTCACCGGGCCGGGCCAGGCGTGCTCCGGCGCGCAGGGCGAGGCGAACCAGCATCTCCAGCACGACCGGCGAGCCGTGCGCGGCGATCTCGATCAGGTCCTCGCCGGTGTAGGAGCGCGGGCCGGCGAAGTACGTTACGACTGCCTCGTCGATGCTTGCGCCGGTCTCCGGATCGGTTTCGGGATCGGGGATGTCGGCGAGGCGGGCGCGGGCGTGCTCGACGGTCCCGCGCAGGCGGACGAGGCCGGTGCCGATCTGGAGCGCATGGGGACCGGAGAGGCGCACGATGCCGATGCCGCCGCGGCCCGGCGGCGTGGAGACGGCGACGATGGTCTCCTGCGCGACCCGTTCGCGCTCGACGGTTTGGGGGTGAGGCTGCACCAGCCTGATTCTACGGTTTCGGCAAAGCCTTGGTACCCCCTCCCCCCTGGGGGGGTGGTTTGCGCAGGCATTTGATTCTGCGCCGCTTGCGGGGTAATACCTTTCAGGTATTACCCTCCCCGCCTATCGCAGCGGGCAGGCCATGATCAGGGAGAGGATGGCAAGAATGATCCAGCACTCCAGATCGTGTTCGTCAAAGAGCATCATCGCGAACCATTGGATGCCGGCGAATGACGCTGCGCCACCAGTCCCTCCCTCGAAGTAGCCTCTCCGCTGGGGGGATCAGCAGCGGTTTTTGTTTTCCCCCGGTCATCCCCCGGTAAGCATTTGATTCTGCAGTGCGTGACGGAAGAACATCCCCCCGCAAGTGATTGAAAAGTCGTGGCACCCCTCTGATTTGTCCCTCTGGAGCCCAAAAACGAAAATGCTTCGCGACCCGTTGGGGTGGCGAAGCATTTGATCCCTCTATTATCAGAATACCAAGCGGGGAGGGGAATCGTCTCAACTTTCTTCGAAGGGTGCGCGCCGCGGGTGGACGGTGTCTGGACACGGCGCAATCGGAGCGGTGACACCCCGTTTCGAACTCTGATCTAAGCTAGCCTCGGCTGTTTGGAGGAGACCTCAGCGATGAACGACTGGTTTGCCCGGCCCGTCCTGCACGTGCGTGACGTTGAGGCTTCGCTCCGGTTCTACATCACCCAGCTCGGCTTCACGAGTCCCTGGCGCTACGAGGAGGACGGCAGAGTGCGGGTCGCACAGGTCGATCGGGAGGGCTGCGCGATCATCCTGGCCGATACGTGGCCGGAGAAGATCGGCAAAGGGCTGATCTTCATCTCGCTGAACCTGGAGCGGGAGGCGATGGTGACTGCGCTGGATGCGCTGCGTGCAGAATTCGAGTCCAGGGGCGCTGCGGTGCGGGAGGGATCGTGGGGCTACCGGCTTGTGGTGGTCGATGATCTGGACGGCAATCAGCTCTTCTTCAATTATCCGAGCGAGACTCCATCGAACACGGCTACACAAGAAGCGTAGTGCCGGCGGGTTCCAGGCCTGCCTGGGTACGCATGGCTCTGTGCTACGGTGGACAGCCATGAGCAGAAAGGGCGTTGGTACGGGCCGTCTGGAGGCGTTCTCCGACGGCGTGATCGCCGTGATCATTACCGTTCTGGTGCTGGAGCTGAAGGTCCCGGCGCAGAACGGCGCGGCGGGTCTGATTGCGGTGCTGCCGACGGTCTTTCTCTACCTGCTCACCTTTGTCCAGATCGGGATTTACTGGGTGAACCATCATTATCTGGTCGACGAGACGGAGACCGTCACGCACGGGATGTTCTGGGCGAATCTCATGTTTCTCTTCTGCCTGTCGCTTTTTCCCTTTGGGATGGAGTGGATCGGCGTGAAGGGGCTGACGTCGTTCACCGCGGCGCTCTATGCAGCGATCAGCATCTTTCCCGGACTTGGGTATATGGCGCTGTGGACGCAAATCCGCTCCGCGAGTGGCGCGTCCTCGCAGATCAGCTGGGGGAAGCAGATTGCGTCGGTTTCGCTGTACGCCGCCGCAATCCCTGCGGCCTGGCTCCGGCCTTTTCTCTCTCTCGTGTTGATCGGGGCGGTGGCGGTGCTGTGGCTGCTGCCGCCGAAATCCGAGGTGGGCGCGGAATGAGATGAGTGCGAGCCGTCGCGCAACAGGATCTGCGCCGGCGAGTTGGCTGACATCATCCGATCAGCGCAGGGTGTGGTGTGTTCGCCGCACCACGCGCCGGTGGTAATGAACCCGCCTTGTCCTTCGGTGGGGCGTCGCCTGCCCTTCCGCGGATCGCACGGCGCGAAGAAACGGCCGCGCTCCGGCGGGCGGCCTCACGCGGCCGAGCAGCGCTTCGCTGCTGGTGACGCGGCGTCCATACATCGCGCGCCGGGCGTCATTGTCGGTTTTGACCACGGCAC
>DASSKX010000411.1:0-3364 GCA_035689925.1 Acidobacteriaceae bacterium | reverse complement strand
TTGGTGCTGCACTCCGGCGCTGTACTGAGCCGACGACGGCAGCTTGTATTTGTCCGCTTCAATTCCCTGGATGCTGGCCACCACGATCGGTGCCGTGAGCGTGCTTCCGGTGAGGACGCTTGTCTGGGGGTTGGAGAGCAGGACGTTGTTGAAATTGACCGAGGCGTTGGCGGGAACGTTGAGAGCCTGGTTATACATATCGTTGCCCTGAACGCGCTCATACATGACGCCGGCGCCGCCACGAACCACGGTCTTTCCATGTCCACTCACGTCGTAAGAGAAGCCGAGACGCGGGCCCCACCCGTTCCACTGGTCGTGGGCCAATCCTCTCGGGACACCAGGGGTAACGCCGCCGATGCCAATTCCGTTCGTATAGAACATGGTGTTGCCAAGAACGGCGCCCTTGCCCTGAACCAGTCCAGGAGATGCAGGCGAAATGCTGGTGGACGAATTGGGAGCGAAGACGGCTGCGTTTGCCGGGTTGTAGAGGTCTGGATAGAAGCTCGAAGTCTGCTTGTTCTTCTCGTAAGTGTGCGGGATGCCGTCCCAGCGCAGGCCCAGGTTCACGGTCAAACGCGGGGTCGCGCGCCAGTTGTCGACAAAGTACAGGGCCGGGGAGATGTTGTTCCAAATGCCCGCCTGGTGAAGCGCTGACTCGTTGTAGTTTTGCGCCAATCCCAGCAGGAAGTCGGCAAAATCGTAGCCGGTGTAGTAGCCGTTGAACCCGAAGTTGCCTTCCAATGGGGCGAAAGCGTCCTGCGTTTTAGTAAAGAACGCCCAGCTTCCGCCGAACTTGAACTGGTGCGCGCCCTTCACCCAGGAGACATCGTCGCGGATGGAGTAGTCCTTGGCTACGTTGTTCCAAGGCGACCAGTTGGGGTTGTAATTGGTCCCGGTCTGCTTTTGCAGTTGGATGGTCGGCATTACGTCGGCCGGAACCTTATTGCTGCCGCCGGCGGCGAAGACGCGATTGGCGGTAAGGGCCGGATCTGGGGACTCCAGCGGAGCTCCAAACGCTGCCTTGGGCAGAATGTGGATCTGGTTGGAGTCATAGTTGAACGCAGTTTCGTTCACCAGGTTGGGACTGATCGTGTAGGTGCTGTGGATCACAGCGCTGTACGCCGGATTGCCAAATGTGTTGCCGATGGTGGGCACGTTGTCGTTGCTCCACATCGTCGTACCGTAGGTCTGGACGATTTGCTCAGAGATCCAGTGTCCGAAGATGCTGAATTTATCTCCGAACCGGTGATCGGCGCGTACGATCTCTTCCCGCACGTTCGTGGGCTGGTTATTGCCGCCCTGGAACTGCGTACCGCTCGTCGGAGCCGGAAAGATCTTCGCGTTGAGCAGCGCCTGAGCATTGGCATCCAGCAGTGCGGTCGGAATCGCCGAGCTCGGGAAATTCCGCAGCACCGCTCCGCTGCCGGAGCAGGCTCCTGTGGCCGGATCCGCCGTGCTCAGGGCGATGCCTGCTGCCGCAAACCGGGCCTGCTGGTCTGCAGAAAGCTGGTTTGCGCAGGGCACATGGAAATTCGCCAGCGAGGGCGACAGCGAAGAGAAGTTGCCTCCGTAGGTCGCCGGCATCGGTACCGTTTGATTCAGCGTTTGTCCCTGAATCAGCTTGCGCCATTCCATGTTGTAGAAGAAGAAGGTATTCGCGTTGCCCGACTTCGGGTGGAAACTAACCGGTCCACCGATGTTGAATCCATAGGTGTTGAACCGGAGCTTTGCGACCTTGTCTGGCTTATGGTTGAAATAGTTTCTCGCATCCAGCGCATCGTTGCGGTTGAACTCCCAGGCAGACCCATGGAAGTCCTTGCCACCCTGCTTCAGCACCGTCGTGATGGTCGCGGCGGACGATAGTCCGTATTCCGCACTGTAGTTCGAGGTCAAGATACGGAACTCCGCGATCGACTCCAGCGAGGGCATCACACTGAAGGTGCCCGCGCCGCCGCGGTCCAGATTCTCGCCCCCATCCAGCAGATAGATGTTGTGCGCCATGCGCTGGCCGTTGAAGCTCACATTGGCGTCGCCGCCCACCGGGGTAGGAACCTGGAAGTCCGGCTGCACACTCGACGCGCCTGGTGTCAGATTCACCAGCGTGTAAACACTCTTGCCGTTCGTTGTGAGCTGGGCGACCTGCTTCCCGCTGATCACGCCGCTGACTTCGCCCGACTCGGTTTGCAGGTGGATTTCGCCGGCCTGGACCTCCACCGTCTGCTCCGTACTGCCCACTTCCAGTTGGAAATCTATCCGTATGCGGTCGCCGACATTCAGCGTTACACCGCTTTTCTCCGAGCTTTTGAACGTCTTCGCACTCACCTTGATGGCGTAGTGCCCAATCGGCAATGCCGGTGCGACAAATTCGCCGTCGGCAGCCGTGCTGAATGTGCGCGCGTGTCCAGTATCGAGATTTGTGATCGTAACGGTTGCGGCCGGCACCACCGCACCGGTCTGGTCGGTCACGGTTCCGACAACGGTCGCGTCCTGCGCGATCGCCCGACCCGCAAAGAGCAGCAGCGCTGCTGTCAACAGGAACAACCAGCGCCAATGCGAGCTAACTCCAGCCCCGGATTTCCCGGAACCAATCCTACGCGTCATAACTAGCCTCCCGCGTGCTGTGGCTGAGAGCGGCTGCAGGGATTTAGCTTCTTCCCACGACAAGCCTCCGGCGAGGTACTCCGCCATTGGATCCCCGCATCCTTCCTCAGCTGAGTTTTTCTGCGGCGGCCCTCGCCGCACTTGCAGCAATATCTCCCACACTTGCCGCACTGCCCTTCTGCATTTCCTCTGAACGATTCGCAGGCCAGCAGTAAACAGTTTTATCCCACGATTGTCCGTGGCTTTGGTGTAGTTCGTTCTGCATTCTCTACCCCAAATGGGATCTGTCAAGATAACGCGTTGATGGCATCAACACGACTTGGCCGAGAAGCGCCTTCCCGGTTATGAATTCCAGCTCTTTTGCAGGAAGTTGTCGCAATTTATGGACAACGGATGTACCCGGATTGTGACCTTCATCACAATCCGAGCTGCAGCTCAAAGTGCGGAACTTAGTCTGGGAGTTATTGCCGGCTGGAAGGGACCGGCGTCTTGCGGCCACCGGAGATTCTGTTGAAGAGGCTCTGGTCCGCTTCGCGCTTCATGGTATTCACGAGCGCAAACTCGGCTCGCGCTTCTTCACGCCGTCCCATCGACTGATACAGCTTCGCGAGCCGCCAGTGCGGGTTCGAGTCTTTGGGATCGAGAGCTATCGCCTTCTGGAATTCGCGAATGGCGTCGTCATCGCGATGTGCATTGGCATAGACGATGCCCAGATCGAGATGCGTCAGTTCGAAGGCCGGATCGATCTTGGCCGCCTGCTCCA
>DASSKX010000410.1:0-4043 GCA_035689925.1 Acidobacteriaceae bacterium | reverse complement strand
TGCAGCCGGAATTTTTCGCGGAGATTTCTCCCGAACTGGCGCAAAAGATCGGCATCCGCAGCCTGGAGTGGGTGACGATCGTGACGCCGCGTAGTCTGGTCTCGGCGCGCGCGCTTGTGACCGCGCGCATGCGGCCACTGGAAGTGAACGGCCGCACCATCGAGCAGGTGGGCTTGCCCTATCACTGGGGCTGGAAGGGGCTGGCCACGGGCGACGTTGCGAATGACCTGCTGCCCATCTCGCAGGAGCCGAATGTGCGCATCATGTCGACGAAGGCTCTGGTCTGCAACCTCTTGCCAGGCCGGCGCGCCGATCACAAAGCCGCGCTGAAGCAGTTGAAAGCACTGCTCAAGGAGGCCGCATGAACCCCGCAACGGATCACACCGGCATTCAGCCCGGCGAAGTGACCGCCTTCTTCACCGACTCTACGCTGTGCATCGGCTGCAAGGCTTGCGAGGTGGCGTGTAAGGAGTGGAACGGCATCGACGAGGATGGACTGCAACTCAGCGGCTTTTCCTACGACAACACGATGGCACTAGGCCATTCGACCTGGCGCCACGTGAAGTTCGTCGAAGGCATGCCGGTCCCAGGGTTGGGCGGGAATGCGCCGGAGCAGGTCTCGTGGGAATTTTCCTCCGACGTGTGCAAACACTGCGAGGTCGCCGGATGTCTCGAGGCGTGTCCGACCGGCGCGCTGGTCCGCACGGAGTTCGGCGGCGTTTATCTGCAGCCGGACATCTGCAATGGTTGCGCGTACTGTGTCGTTGCGTGCCCCTTCGGCGTCGTGCAGAAGAACGAAGAAGACGGCCGCGCCTTCAAGTGCACCTTCTGTACCGACCGGCACAAGGCGCAGATGGAGCCGGCATGCGCGAAGGCATGCCCTACCGAATCCATTGTGTTTGGTCGGCTCGATGATCTGCGCGAGCATGCCCAAAATCGGCTCGCAACGCTGCACGCCCGCGGCGCGTCGGACGCGCAGATCTACGACCCGACAGACACCAGCGTGAAGGGCCTCCACGCTTTCTTCCTGATCCGCGGCGAGCCGCAGACCTACAACCTGCCGCCCAGGCCGGAGGTTCCGACGGAATACATGAGGGAGGGCTGGACGTCCGCCGCGGTGCAGGGATTGACGCTGCTGGCGGGAGTAGCCCTGTCGTTTCTGGCGCTCCGCCGCAATGGAAGGGAGACCCGGGCGTGAGCACCGTTCCTGCTGAGATTCGCGAACTGCGTCTGGACGCGATCCGGCGCGAGGCGAAGGAGAAGGGCGTGGTCGATGCACCGGGTGTGCGTCCGGCCGGATCGCCGATGCCCATTGCTTCTCCGCAGACCGGCTACTACGGCGCTCCTTTGCTGAAAGAGCCGCAGTGGACGCCGCTGATCCCGCTCTATTTCTTCGTCGGAGGCGCAGCAGGTTCGCTCGGCGTCATCGGCGCTCTGGCCGATACCCTGGGCAATGACACCGACGTCGCCCTGACCTCGCGATGGATGGCGGTGGGCGGCGCGGTGCTCTCCGGTGCACTGCTGATCGTGGATCTCGGGCGGCCCACGCGCTTCCTGAACATGCTGCGCGTCTTCAAGCCGCAGAGTCCGATGTCGATAGGCTCGTGGGTGATCGCCGGATTCTCCGCATCGGCGGGGCTCGCCTCGTTTGCGGATCTGCTGAATGCCCTCGGCGGACCGCGGCCGATCGCCAGGCTCACGAGCGGAGTTGGTCGCGTCGGTTCAGTGCTGCTCGGCATGCCGCTGCACAACTACACCGGCGTGCTGATTGCTTCGACTGCGATTCCCGTCTGGAACACGCATCGGCGCAGCCTGCCGCGCGAATTCGGTATGTCAGGACTACAGGCCGCAGTCAGCCTGCTGGAGCTAAGCGGATACGAGAACCGCACCTCCCTCAACCTGCTCGGGCTGCTCAGTTGTGGCGCAGAAACCGCGGAATTCGCCCAGGCCATCTCTGACCGTAAGCCGGAGACGGTGCCGATTCGTCGGGGCAACAGCGGCGCGTTGGTTCAGGCTGCGGCCGTTCTCTCAGGACCCTTGCCGCTCGGACTGCGTGTCGCGTCGATGTTCACCGGCAAACGACGTGCTCGAACACTGCGCATCGCTGCCGCGTGCTGCGGGATCGCGGGCTCGCTCTGCCTGCGCTTCGGATGGTTGAGCGCGGGCAAAGCTTCGGCGCGCGACTGGCGGTTGCCACTGCAGATCCCGCGCGAGGGGCAGTCCGGCTGAGCGCGGTTCCCGGTCTTCAGCTCTCAAGGTCGAGCGCGATCACCTCATGCACGTCAATGCCTGGCAGCTCAACGATGACCGCGCCGGCCTGCTCGCTGAAAGGAATCTCACCGCCTGCCACGAGCCGACGCGCTCTCGCCACCCGCCGTCCATCCTTCGTCGGCCGAATCCGCACCAGCTGGCGCGCGATCGGAATCACCTCCCGCACCGGTCCTTTCATCATCATTGGGTTCGTCAGGTTGACGAGGTGTATGGTGATCGAATCTTTCTGCTGCCATATCGAGACGTCGATAACCCCCTTGCCCTCGACCTCGAGCGGCGCAGGCTCATTGGTAGCCCAGACCACTGCATTGCGCAGTAACTTGGCGTGATCGTCGGCCAGCACCTCCCAGAATGTGCGGTCGATGTCCACCGGAAAATAGACGACGCGGCCGGATCCGACCTCGCGCAGGAACACGCCAGGCTCGTGCGTGTCGGTGGTTCGTGGAAAGACTTCTTCCATCGGCAGATCGGGATACGGCGGCACCACCTCGAGCGGCGAGTGCATGCTCGGGTCGCGCGCCGTTACGTGAACCCGGTGCGTACCGTTGATGATCCGGCCCGCGTCTTCCAATCCCGCCAGGAGCGGGTGAAACGCGCCTGTCGCCGGATCCTTTTTGAGATTCAGATACGAATTCCGCATCGGCCCTTCCACCTGGCCCGCAAACGAAGCGCCGAACAGTTCCGCCAGCCCGAAATCATCGCGGCGCTTGCCGCCCTCGTCATAGAGCGACGTCTCGAGCGTCGCAATCACACCGCCGCCGTTGCGCACAAACGCGCGGATCTGCTCGCACTGCCGATCCGAGAGCGCAGCGATGTTGGGCAGGATCAATGTACGGAACGGATGCAGATGCTCCTCGTCGAGCAAGCCGTCGTGCACCATCTCAAACGGGATGCGCGCTTCGATCAATGCCTGGTAGAAGCCGAGACCCGGATCCTCCACGCGCGCGGCCGCATCGGGCCACCCATAGTACGCAGCCGTCTGCTGCGAGTAGACGAGCCCGACACGCGCCAGGGATCGCTCGTTACGCAGATATCTCTCATTCGCTTGATGCCACCGGAACACCTCCTCCACAACCGGAAACCAGCGCCGGTCGTACGGCTTGGCATTGAATTTCGTGAACGTGGGGCGGAAGTTGTGAGCGATGCCATCGACCATCCACAGCCGCGTCTCCTCGCCGTTCTGCACGGAGTCCTTCCAGCGGTTCTGGTCGTCGATCCCAACGCTGGTCAGTCCCGCGACGGGCTTCATGCCCATCGCCGATCGAAATTCTTTCGCCGCTTTGCCGGCCATCCATGGAGCCATCAATCCGCGCCTGCTTTGCCGATCGGCAATCGCGGCAGGCGCCAGGCCGCCGAGTGTCTTCATATCGAGGTCGCTCAGCGCACCGCCGCCGGCATTCGGCACATAGCATGCTGCGGGATTGATCGCCCGGATCGTAGCGTTCCACACGCGGCACAGCTCGAACAGCCGCTGCTGGTGCCAGACCATGTACTGCCGCCGCGCCGGGTCGTGCGGATCGCGCGTGCGCGGCAGATCAAGCCCTGAGAATCGCCGGAAATTGTCGCGGCAATGCTCGCAGTAACACATGCCCGATCCCGCCCAGCGATTCGTGAAGATCGCATCGGGCCTGTACTTCATCATGATTTCCTTGTGCACCGCGTTCATGAACTCAAAGTTGTAGGGACCGAGAGCACACGTCAGCCAAAAGTCCTTGTCCGACGGATGGCGCACCTTATTGCCGTGTTCGTCGACCATCAGCCAGTCAGGATGT
>DASSKX010000409.1:0-3165 GCA_035689925.1 Acidobacteriaceae bacterium | reverse complement strand
CTGGTGCTCATACCGCAAATCCACGCCGACCAGATTCGGATACTGCTGCCGCCACTGCGCCACATGCGCCTGATAATTGCGCCAGCGCGCCAGGAATTCCTCCTGCCCGAACTGCAGCACCAGATCGGTCCCCGCCGACGGAACCGTCGCCTTCACATCCGCCGGATCCGACAAATCAATCTCGCTCAGCTGCGACGAAATCTTCTCGCCACTTCCATCCAGCGCGCTGATGAATTGCTGGTAGATCTGCATCCGCGCCCCGCGCACCGACTGCGGATCGCCCGGATTAATCCCGCTCACCACCGGGAACGCGTAATGCCTGGACGCCATCTCCCGCGGCGGCATGTCGAGGATTACACCATCCTTATCGGCCAGCTCGATCCGCCCTTTTACCTGCACGAACGCGATCGGCGTGCGCTCCTTCACCGCAACGCGCAGCTGATTCGGCCACACCCGCATCACCGTCGCCGTCTCCACCCAGGGAAACCGCTCCAGCTGCGCGCGCCGCTCGCTGAGCGGCACAACAAACAGGTTGTGCCGAATATCCCCGCCGAAGACCGACAGCAGATCGCCGCGGCTCAGCTCCGTGTTGCCCATCGTCTGGATGGAAGCCGCCGACTCGATCCGGAAGCGCGGGTCGTGAATGAGGAAGTTGCGCGTCAACAAAATCACCACAGCGCCCGCAGCAACCACCGTCAGCCCGCCAACCACCAGCACTACCTTCCCCCACCGCGTCTTCGCCCACGGTGGCAGGATGCCTTTGCGCACCGGCACCCGTCTGCGTGCGCGGAGGAAAGGCTCGCCTTCGCCATCGTCCTCTGCCGCCGGACGAGCCGGGCGCGCGGGACGCGGTTCCACCTCCTGGTGCAACGGCGGACGATAGAAATCGTCGCGTCCGTTGTCCAGTACCGCGCCTCCGCTATGTGCGCTGAGTTTGGCCACGCCTGAGCAAGGTCGTGAGAATCGCCCTCTTGACTATAGCTTGGTGCCCCCTGTGGATCGGAAGGACGAAATTCCGTGAGGAATCAAATCAGGGAACAGCCGTCATAACACCGAAGTGTCACATCTGGCATCCGCCTTGCAACATGTTTCCGCTCCAGAAACAACCGACGCGCTCTCGAAACGGCGCTGTCTTCGCATCGATCGGTTGAAAGGGCACGGCTCCAGCCGTGCGATATTCGTCCGCAATGAAAGGGGGCTTTAGCCCCTGAGGGAAGTCTTCTCAGCCCGCTCGCCGTCCTGCTGCGATCGCTTCGCCGCCCGCCTCTTCGTCACCAGCGGCGCCCCCCACGTGCTCACCGCCAGCAGCGCCCCAAACAAAATAATCGCGTCGATGCTCTCCCGCCCCTCATGCGTCCAGTACACATCCGCATTCAAATTCAGCCAGAGCGCAAATTCATCCAGCGTCAGCGCCGCGCCCATCCCGTACATGATCGAGATCAGCCGGCTCATAAAAATCCCGCCTGGCGTCGCGCGCGTCCCCATCTCCCCCACTTCCAGATAACCGGCGACGAGCAGCAACAAGATCCCCCACACCAGGTGATGAATATGCCGCCCGCCCATCATCACGTACCCAAACGGCCCAACGTGGTTCCGGATCGCGTGCACCAGCAGCCGCACGAACAGAAACGTGATAAAGAAGCTCACCGATGCGATAAACATCCGCCGATGCGGCCGGTCCGGAATCCTCTCCTGCAGAATGCGCCCCGCGCGCGTCAGATACAGGAAAACCAGCATCACGCCCGTCGCAAAAATGATGAAAAGTAAGAGAACCAGAGTCCCAGTCCAGTGCATAGACGTCCCTCCCAGCCACACCGTCCCGCCCCACTATAATCAGACTGGGGCATTTTTCCCTGAAGGGCTTCCGCAATTCCGTGAGCCCGCAATTCCGGAAGTACCCAGTTGAGCGACGAGATCATCATCCGCGGCGCGCGGACCCATAACCTGAAGAACATCGACTGCGCGATCCCGCACGGGAAGCTCACCGTCGTCTCCGGCGTCTCCGGCTCCGGCAAGTCCTCGCTCGCCTTCGACACGGTCTACGCGGAAGGCCAGCGCCGCTACGTCGAATCGCTCTCCGCCTACGCGCGTCAGTTCCTCGAGCGCATCGAGAAGCCCGACGTCGACCTCATCGACGGACTCGCCCCCGCCATCGCCATCCGTCAGAAAAACTCCACGCGCAACCCACGCTCCACCGTCGCTACCGCCACCGAGATCTATGACTACATGCGCCTGCTGTGGGCGCGCTGCGGCGTCGTCCACTGCACCGTCTGCAATGGCATCGTCCGCCGCGATACCGTCGATGAAATCGCCGCCGGAGTCCTCGCGCTCGGCGAAGGCACGCGCCTCCACGCCATCTTCCCCGTGCAGCCGCTGCCCACAACACCGGCCCAGCCCAGCGACAAAGACGCTCCGCCGAAGACGACACGCCGCGCGAAGAAATCCACCTCCCCTGCCCCCGCTCCTGGCGCAATCTCCGATTCCCTGCGCGACCGCCTCACCGATTTGCGGCGCCGCGGCTTCAACCGCCTCTACCAGAACGGCAACATCTACGAGTTCTCCACGCCCGAGTCTCTCCTCGAAATCGACTTCGCGCTCCCCGTCTTTGTCCTCATCGACCGCATCGCCGTCTCCGCTGAGAATCGCGCTCGCATCGTCGACGCTGCGGAGATCGGCTATCGCGAATCCGGCGAAATCCTCTACGAAATCGTCCGCCGCGCTGAACAAAGCGCACCCGTCATCCTGAGCGAAGCGCCCGCAGGGCGCGTAGTCGAAGGACCTGCATTTGAATACCTCCGCTTCTCCGCAGCCTTCGAGTGCAAGAACTGCCACCGCCAGTACCGCGAGCCAGAGCCGAGCCTCTTCTCCTTCAACAACCCCTATGGCGCCTGCCCGCGCTGCCAGGGATTCGGCAACACCATCGACTTCGACCTCGACCTCATCATTCCGGACAAGTCGAAGACCCTGGACGAAGGCGCCATCGATCCGTGGAACCGCCCAAAATATCGGCCTTACTTCACAGAACTGAAGCGCGCCGCGAAGCAGCACGGCATTCCCACCAACGTCCCCTGGTACGACCTCACGCTGGACGAGCAGACCTTTGTGCTGGAGGGCGCGGGCAGCTTTCCCGGCGTCCACGGATTCTTCGAGTTTCTGGAGCGCAAG
>DASSKX010000408.1:0-2439 GCA_035689925.1 Acidobacteriaceae bacterium | reverse complement strand
GGTGAACAAGGCGCCGAACGGCCTCGCCCTCACTCCTCCGATGGGCTGGAACAGCTGGAACCACTTCCAATGCGACATCAATGAAAAGGTAATTCGCGACACGGCCGATGCGATGGTCACTTCAGGAATGCGCGATGCCGGATATCAATATGTGGTGATCGACGATTGCTGGCACGGTCCGCGCGATGCCAACGGTTTCATCACGGCTGATCCACAACGCTTCCCGTCGGGAATCAAGGCGCTGGCGGACTATGTCCATTCGAAAGGGCTGAAGTTCGGAATCTATTCCGACGCTGGCCGGCTGACCTGCGGCGGCAGACCTGGAAGCGAGGGTCATGAATATCAGGACGCTCTGACCTACGCGCGCTGGGGCGTCGATTATCTGAAGTATGACTGGTGCAACACCGGCGACCGGAACGCGCAGGAAGCATACGCCACTATGGCTGACGCGCTGCGCCACAGCGGGCGGCCGATCGTCTTTTCGATGTGCGAGTGGGGCACTGCGAAACCGTGGCTGTGGGCGAAGAATACCGGCAATCTCTGGCGCACGACCGGAGACATTTCCGACGACTTTGCGGTCAAGAAAAAGGGTCACGACTGGGAGCATCCGGTGACGATGATCCTCGATCTGAACGAGCCGCTGTGGCCCTTCGCCGGACCGGGGCATTGGAACGATCCTGACATGCTGGAAGTCGGCAACGGCGGCATGACGCCTGATGAGTATCGCTCCCACTTCTCGCTATGGGCGATGATGGCTGCGCCGCTGATCGCCGGCAACGACATCGCCCATATGGACGACACGACCAAATCCATCCTCGAGAACAAGGAGGTAATCGCGGTCGATCAGGATCCGCTTGGGATCCAAGGTCATCGCGTGTGGAAGGACGGTGATCGGGAGGTGTGGGTAAAGCCGCTCTCCGGCGGCGCGAAGGCGGTCCTCCTGTTCAACCGCGGTGACGCGCCCGCGTCGATTACCGCGACGTCTGACGAACTCGGCTGGCCCTCAGGGGTGCGCGCCAAGGTACGCGATTTGTGGGCTCACAAGGATGCTGGCCGATGGAACGGCTCAATTTCCGCTACCGTCGCGCCGCATGGCGTTGCCGTGTTCAGGATCGGATCCTGAGCTGATTCTGCTCTGGACACAAAGTTGCCATTGCAGGCATATCACCCATCCAGTCTTTGGGGAGGCTGCTTCCTGCTGAACCTTCGTCATGTTCACCGCAGTCGCCTCTGATGGTGCGACCGTTGACACGGGAGTGACCAAGGTGAAGCTCCCGCTTGACGCCTTTGGTGTCGACAGTTCGGGTTTGGTAATCGGAATCACCGCCCAAAAGCTGAACGAGATTATCGCTCAGGCCGACGTGGCGGCAGGCAAGAAAAAGTAACGGTCTTTGAAATGACATTTGATCGGGAGCCGCATTAGTGGCTCCCGATGTACTCCCTTTCTGCACCAGGCGATCACCTGCTCTAGACACGACCCAAGCGTTCCAGCCATATCGGCTTCCATGTTACGGTGAATCGTCTTGGCGAGCCAACGTCGGGGTTCATCGCAGGTTATTGAAAGTTCGTGCATATTTCGAACTGCTTGCGGGAGAAGAGGGAATAATATGATAAAGAATTCTGTGCTCATTGCGGGCTTCGGATTGCTCGCGCTGGGGAGTGGGGCGGCTTATGCTCAGGGAGCTCCCGCGATGCCGGGTCCGATCGGACCCGATTCCAATGCGGCAGCGAGCAGCAGCCGCGAGCAGACCCAGAGCTTCACGCATGTCATGAACAATCTCGATCGGGGGCAGCCCGTCGTCACGAAAGGCGCCGTTCGCAAAGCGACCGCCGCAGATGTGACGGCCGGAGCACCCCTTCGGGATATTGATGGAAAGCCGGTCGGCAAGGTTGACTCGGTCGATGCCAACGGCGTCGTGGTCGATACGGGTCAGTACAAAGCCAGAGTGCCGCTGGTTTCGATCGGCGTCGACAAATCGGGCCTCGTACTTGGAACCACTGCGGCGAAATTCAACGACATTGTTGCCAAGGCGCATGCACAGGCGGTCGCTTCCGCTCCGCCAGCCAAGCCGGAGCCTCGGCCTGCGACCGCTGCTGACATCAGCGCCGGTGCTCAGCTTCGAGATGTGAACGGACAGCCCGTGGGGAAGATTACTGCCGTTGCTGCAGATGGCGCTACACTGGACACTGGTCAGACCAAAATAAAGTTGCCGCTCGATGCATTTGGCGTTGATACCTCGGGCCTGATGATTGCGATCACAGCCCAAAAGTTGAACGAAATCATCGCTCAAGCGGATGCTGCGGCCGGCAAGAAGAAATAGCAGTTTCGGTTGAGTGTCGGGAGCCACTCTGCGCGGCTCCCGATCACATCCGTAGCCCCTATCGTTTTCACACTACGTCCACGGACTGAGCTGGATGAACGCGGGCTAAGACTGCGCT
>DASSKX010000407.1:0-2563 GCA_035689925.1 Acidobacteriaceae bacterium | reverse complement strand
GCATGAGGCGTGGAAGCGGGTGCAGCTTGAGGGGGCATCAACTCTCCTTAGTCGATTAGATTCAGCAGGCATACGACGGGGTGCCGCAGAACAGAATACCGGGACAACAGCAAGACGCGCCGCAGGGCAGCGAGCACAAGTCCGGAAACCAGGACGCCCAAATGCCAGTTCGATTTCGCAGCATGAAACGGGTGGCTCTCTTTTCGTATCTCCAGACGTAATTTGTAAGGGCAGGCTGGCTGACCAGGAGGTGCGCGATGGAAGGCTATTGGCTGACGCATTTCGATACCGCAACGAGGCACGGCGATGGGATCGCCATGCTGCACGCAGGAGAGCTGGTGGGCGGCGATCTCGAACACCTCTGGAATGGCACCTATGAGGAGGAAGGCCACAAGGTGTATGCGCGGATTCGTATTGTGCCGTGCGTTTCGAAGCCGGAGGAAGAGACGATGGCGCGCGAAAAGCCCGTCATCCTGTCGCTCCACGGGTATTGCACGGAGCACTACGCACGACTCGAAGGGCATCCGGACGGGCGGGAGGAGGAGCACTTCGACGTCACCATGCGCAAGTGCCGGGCACGCGCGGGCAGGCGAACGGCAGAGCAGGTGGCGTGAAGGGAATCTTCAGCAGTGCAGTGGAGCACAGGAGAGAAGACGATGAACGGCGTGTGGATTGCGCATTTCACTGCGGGCGAAGCACACGGCAGCGGGATCGCAGTGCTGCGGAGCGGAGAGATTCTGGGCGGCGATTTTTCTCACCTGTGGGTTGGGACTTACGAAGAGGAGGGATCGCAGCTCTATGCGCGCGTCCATGTGGCACCGCAGGGGGCCGAAGCCGATGGCAAAGTGATCCAGCGTGAGAAGGCGCTCGAACTGACGCTGAGCGGATTCCACACCGGCGCTGACGCGAGACTGGTCGGCCGCGCGGATAACGCTGAGTTCACAGTGAGTATTGAAATGCGCAAGGCCATGTAGCGAAGATTGCCACCGCGCGCTCCACGTTGTGTAAGCTGTTTCGATTGCCGAACAGGGATCGTGACCAGGTGATCAATTGACGCCCGTCGTGCAATAGATTACTTATCAGGAGAACCTGGATCGCGGCAGGAGATGTCTGCTCGGCCGCTGCATGAGTAAGAACAAGCGGCTGGCGCATCCAGTGTGCGTACGGCCCAAAAAGCACTGCCTTGGCAACTTAGCTCTTTGGAGTTGTCAATGCGCCCATTCAGGCGTTGCACTGGGCCCCTTGTTGTTCTTTTCAGTGGATGTGTTTTAGGGTTCTGTGCCGGATGCGGCGTAACCATTCCCGTCGTAAACGGCAGCAGCGGAACCACCGGTGGCACGCCAGCGCCGGCACAGTCCCAGGCGAGCATCAGCATTCATCCCGCGACGCTGCCGTTCGGCAGTGTCGTTCTCAGCACAACCGCAACGCAGCCCATCACAGTTTCCTCGACGGGAAACGCGACGCTGCGAATCACGGCCCTCGGCGCCAGCGGCAGTGGCTTCGCGCTGAGTACACCGCCGTCGCTTCCTCTGAGCCTGGAACCCGGCCAAAGCGCGACCCTGTATGTCACGTTTACGCCGATGGTCGCGGGCGACGCCACCGGCGGGCTCTCGATTATGAGCAACGCGGCGAATGCCTCCACGTCCGCGGTCACCCTGTCAGGCACGGGCATGACGAAAGCGTGGAGCGTTGAGCTGACCTGGTCGCCTCCGGCTGGCGGCAACACGATCATGGGCTACGATGTGTTCCGCGCCGTCTCAGGTACAGGTGCCTTCACTCAGCTCAACGCTTCGCCGATCGCTGTGGCGATGTATTCGGACCCCGGCGTGAGCACCGGCAGCTGGGATTACGTCGTGCGAAGCGTGGATGTGAGTGGAGCGTTGAGCGGACCTTCCAATGTGTTCACGGCCGCGATCCCGTAGCACAGCACCGGATTGGACTCAGGAGTCCGAGCTGTCGTCGGCGGGTTTGTCGGGCTGCGAGTTGTAGATTTCTTCGACGCGCTCGAGGGTGTCAATCTCGTCGACGGGTTTGTCTGTCCGGATGCGGAGGATACGCGGGAAGCGCAGCGCAAAGCCGCTGGCGTGGCGCGTTGATCGCATCACGTTATTGAAAGCCACTTCAAGCACCACGGTCGGCTCGACCGTGCGGAAGTGGCCGTAGTCCTCGAGCGTGTGCGCCTTGAACCAGGCCGTCATATCAGCGATTTCCTGGTCGGTGAGGCCGGAATAGGCTTTGCCGACGTTCTTCAGAGGTGCGTCCGCATCATTCGCATCGCGGATAGCGAATGTGTAGTCGCTGAGCACGTGGGCGCGGCGCCCGTTGCCATATTCGACTCCGGTGACCACAACGTCGAGAGTGGCAAGTTCACGCTTCAGCTTGAGCCAGGCGAGTCCTCGCCGGCCGGGCTGATAGGCCGATCCGAGAGATTTGATCATTACCCCCTCATTGCCGCGAACACGCGCATCAACATAGGCCTGGTCCAGCTGCTCTGCCGTCTCGAGGCGTGTGGCGGCGGCGAGAATGAGGCGCGGGAAGGTGGCAGCCGGCTCGGCGAATAGCG
>DASSKX010000406.1:0-7750 GCA_035689925.1 Acidobacteriaceae bacterium | reverse complement strand
GCGCGGTCGCGCTGTCCGTAGCCGAGCCAGCAGATGCGCGCAGGCAATCCCTGGAAGGCGATTTGTTCGGCGGCGTACGTGAGCCAGCGGTGGAGGCGCTGATCGTCAGGAAAGAGCGACAGCAGAGCCTGGTCCGTTGCGGCGATGTCGGCGGGATCGCCGGAGAGAGCGACCCAGCGAAAGGGCCCGCGGCCTTCGCAGAATGCGTCGCGGATGAAGGCGGGAACGAAGCCGGGATAGGAGAAGGCGTCGGTCACGCCGGCAAGTTCGGCCTGCGCGCGCAGATTGTTGCCGTAGTCGAAGGCGATCGCGCCGCGCTGCTGCATGGTGAGGATGGCGCGGACGTGCGTCGCGATGGAGTGTTGCACGCGGCGGGTGTAACCCTCCGGATCTTTGGTACGGAGGGTGTTCAGGTCTTCGTCGGCGCGGGCGACGGGGATGTATCCCCAGAGCGGGTCGTGGGCGCTCGTTTGATCGGTGACGAGGTCGGGAGTGAAGCCGATCTCGACCATGCGCGGCAGGACTTCGGCGGCGTTCCCCATCAGGCCGATGGAGACGCTGATCGTCAGGGAAGAGCGACAGCAGAGCCTGGTCCGTTGCGACGATGTCGGCGGGATCGCCGGAGAGCGCGACCCACCGGAAGGGTCCGCGGCCTTCGCAGAATGCATCGCGGATGAAAGCGGGGACGAAGCCCGGGTAGGAGAAGGCGTCGGTGACGCCGGCGAGTTCTGCCTGCGCGCGGAGATTGTTGCCGTAGTCGAAGGCGACCGCGCCGCGTTGCTGCATGGTGAGGATGGCGCGGACGTGCGTCGCGATGGAGTGTTGCACGCGGCGGGTGTAACCCTCCGGATCTTTGGTACGGAGGGTGTTCAGGTCTTCGTCGGCGCGGGCGATGGGGATGTATCCCCAGAGCGGGTCGTGGGCGCTCGTTTGATCGGTGACGAGGTCGGGGGTGAAGCCGATCTCGACCATGCGCGGCAGGACTTCGGCAGCGTTCCCCATCAAACCAATGGAGACGGCCTGGCGCGCGGCTTTGGCCTGCTGCGCGAGCGAGAGCGCTTCGTCGAGCGAGGTGGTGGCTTTGTCGAGGTAACGCGTTTCGAGGCGGCGCTGGATGCGGTGCGGATCGATTTCGACGCAGATGCTGACGCCGCCGGCAAGCTTGACTGCGAGAGGCTGCGCGCCGCCCATGCCGCCGAGCCCGGCAGTGACGGTGATGGTGCCGGCGAGCGATTGGTTGAAGTGGCGGTCCGCGGCGCCCTGGAAAGTTTCGTAGGTGCCTTGCAAAATTCCCTGCGTCCCGATGTAAATCCAGGAGCCCGCGGTCATCTGTCCGTACATCATCAGGCCCGCCTGGTCGAGGCGGTCGAATTCCTTCCAGGTGGCCCAGTGCGGCACCAGGTTGGAGTTGGCGATGAGCACGCGCGGGGCGAGCGGCTGGGTTTCCAGGACGGCGACGGGCTTGCCGGACTGGATGAGCAGTGTCTGATGATTTTCGAGGCGATCGAGGGTGGCGACGATGCGGTGGTAGGCGTCCCAGTTGCGCGCGGCTTTGCCGCGGCCTCCGTAGACGATCAGCTCAGAGGGCTTCTCGGCGACCTCCGGATCGAGATTGTTCATCAGCATGCGCTTCGCTGCTTCCTGGATCCAGCCGCGGGCGGTGCGGGTGTTGCCGCGCGGTGCGCGAATCGGACTCTGAGGCTGCGCCATGAACAATGCCTCGCTGCGGAGAGAGCAACATCCGATACTACAACTCTGGCGACGCAGCGGCGCGTCAGCGCGGGCGGAAGGGCAGAAGAGGCTCACCGATCCAGAACCCCGTGTTGCGCCGGGTGAGCCAGGAACCATCGAGTCCGCGCAGGCGGGCCTGCGCCTCGTGCCAGGGGCCGACGAAGCGAATCGAACGAGGCAAAGTGCGATAGAGGCGAGGCAGCCAGCGGCGGCCGCGGTCGGCGGCCCGGGCGTTCGTTGTGAGGGCGAAGTCCTGGCGGAGACCCGGGGGGAGCCATTCAGCCGTGAGCGCGCGATACCACTGGGGAGGGTGGATCCAGGAGCCGGCTCCGGAGAGGATGGCTTGCCCCATGGAGCGGGCTGCGGGGTTCACGCCGAGCGCGCCGGAGTCGAGCATGTCGCGGCAATAGCGTTCGAACGCCGCCCAGTTTTCCGGCAGGCACGACGCGGGGATGCCGAAGAGAGCAGCGAGGGTGCGGCTTTCCTGGTAGTACTGGTCGCGTTCGGCGGCGGTGAGAGGCAGAACGCATTCGTAGGCCAGCAAGGCGCTTTCGACGAGCGTGGCATAGACCCAGCGCAGGGCGGCGATGTCATTCGCCTCGTAATGCGCGGCTTGCGGCCAGGCGCCGACGGGCTCCGGCAACTCGCCGCGGATATGCGTATGCAGCGCATGCAGATGGCGCGCGGCGGCAAAGGCCTGCTCGCGGCTGCCGAAGATCATGGCGAAGACGATGCGGTAGGTGTTGTGGAAGCGCGCGATCGGCTGATTGAGCACGGTGGAGTGCTGGGCGATGGCCGCGGCGACCCAGGGGTGCGCAAGCTGGAGCAGGGCGGCGCGTCCGGCGCCGAGAAAGACGCCCGATTCGCGGTTGATCTTCCAGGTGATGGAGTTTGGCCCGAAGATGCCCGCGCGGGGATCGGCGTTGCGGGCGGCGATCGCAGCGAGCGACGATTCGAGATCCGCGCGCGAGACCAGGGACTCCATGGATCTATTATCGTTGGCCTTGCCGCTCCCCGGAAAGCCACCTCGCAGCCACGAACTGAAGCTGTCATTCGGATTGACAACTTTGGAATCGCCATCTGCTAGCCTCTGTGCTGCGGCAAAAAGCCGCTGCAAGGAGATTCGTATGCATCTGCGCAGATGGATTTGTGCCGGGCTCAGTTTGGCGCTGGGACTGCCGGCGATTCTGGCAGCCCAGGAGGGCGGCGCGGCGAATGCTCAGAAGCCGTTTCTGCCAACGCAGGTATCTCCGGCCGATTCGCTGAACGCGCTGCTGAACGGGCTCGAGATTGAGGTCGTCGGGGCGGCCGAGGCGATGCCCGCGGAAAAGTATGACTTCGCGCCTTCCACGAGCATGGGTGAGTACAAGGGAGTGAGCACCTTCGGCGAGCAGGTGAAGCACCTGGCAGAAGCCAATTATGAGTTCTTCCATGGTTGGGGGCTTCCGAACGAGGTCGATCCGAAGACGATTGCGACGCTGAAGACGAAGGACGACATCGTGAAGGCGCTTAGGACCTCGTATGCGTATGCGCATGCGGCCGTGAACAGCGTCACTCCGGAGAACGCCTTCATGTCCGTGCCCGGGCCGGCGAACAGAAAGCCGACACGCGCGTCCATGGTGGCCTTCTGCATGGCGCACTCCATGGATCACTATGGGCAGCTCGTAGAGTATCTGCGCATGAATGGCATTATTCCCCCGGCGAGCCGGCGCCCTGCCAACAGGCCGCAGGGAAATGGGAGCGGCGAGTAGCAGATACTAGCTGGCAATAGCGAAACGGCCTCAGTTGTCGTTCGTGAGTCACGAGCGACGCTGAGGCCGTTTTCCTTTGGAGCGGTTTGAGACAATGATCCCGGATGGCACTAGGACGCAGCGTAGAAGTTGAAGACGAACGCGGGCATCCTGCGCTGCGGGTCTTCATCGTTGTCACGTTTCTGGTCGTCCTGGCGGTTGCGGGCCTGGTCCTGACCGCCGGCATCTGGCTGAAGCACAAGATGCAGTCGTCGCTGCCGGAGCTGGACGGTCGGCAGCTGGCGCCGGGGCTGACCGCTCCGGTTCTGGTGCGGCGCGACCAGCATGGAATCCCCCACATCGAAGCCGCCAATCTCGACGACCTCATGTTCGCGCAGGGGTACGTCACGGCGCAGGATCGCCTGTGGGAGCTGGACATGGCGCGGCGCATGGCCGCAGGCGAGGCGGCGGAGATCCTGGGCTCGAAGCTGCTCGAACATGACCGCATGCAGCGGGTTCTGGAGATTCGGCCGACGGCCGAGCGGCTGACCGCGAGCATGGACGACCGGACGCGGCGCTACTTCGAGGACTACGCGCATGGCGTGAATGCGTATATCGACTCGCATCGGGATCGGCTACCCGCGGAGTTTCGGCTGCTGATGTATCAGCCGAAGCCTTGGGAACCGGTGGACTCAATTCTGGTCGTGATGAACATGGAGCAGATGCTCGACGAGCACTGGCCGGACAAGATGGCGCGGGAATACGTCACGCGACGGCTGGGGCCCACGCTGGCGGCGGATCTCTATCCGACGGGCTCGTGGCGCGACCGGCCGCCGGTGACCAACGAAGTGCCGATCACGGCGCCGAATCAGACGATGCCCGATGTGCCTCTGGATGAATCGCAGACGGGGAAGGTGGGTCCCGCGCTGCTGCGTCTTGAGCAGCTGACGGGCGGCGACGCGGATGCCTGCCTCGGCTGCGACGCGGGTTCGAATGAGTGGGTGGTGAGCGGGTCGAGGACCGCGACCGGAAAGCCGCTGCTCTCGAATGATATGCACCTCGGTCATCAGATCCCGGACATCTGGTACGAGAACGATCTCAAAGCTCCTGGATTTCATGCCTCGGGGCTGACCGTGCCGGGGATCCCGATGGTCATCGCGGGGCACAACGAGCACATCGCCTGGGGATTCACGGCGCTCTACGGCGACACGGAAGACATCTACGTCGAGAAGGTGAACGGGCAGGACGAGTACCAGGATGCGAGCGGGGCCTTGCGCCCGATGGAGCATCAGCAGGAGACGATTCATGTGCGCTGGCATTCCGATGTCACCGTCGATGTGCGGCGCACCGGCCATGGCGTGGTGATCTCGTCCATCATTCCTGGAGAGAGCCGCACGCTGGCGTTGAAGTGGGTGCCCTACGATCCGAACGCGAAGGGATGGCCGCTGCTGGCTCTGGATACGGCCGCGAACTGGACGGATTTCCGCAACGCGATGACGCAGTGGTGGGGCCCGACGCAGAACGTCGTCTATGCCGACGACCAGGGGCATATCGGCTACCAGGCGGTGGGGCTGATTCCGAATCGGCCGGGAGGGCTGTCCGCCGGTCCCATCACGGACGAGCAGCATGAGTGGCAGGGCTACATCGCATTCGATCAGCTACCGACGTCGTTCGATCCGGACAATGGCATCCTGGCGACGGCCAATGCGCGCATCACGCCGGATGGCTATCCGATGCCGCTGACCCTGGAGTGGGCCGATCCGTATCGCAACGAGCGCATCTGGAAATGGCTGCAGCCGAAGACAAAGTTGACGGCCCAGGACATGCTGACGCTCCAGACGGACGTGTACTCGGAGGTGGATCAGGAGATTGCGCAGCGGCTGGCGTACGGTATCGACCACGCGAGCCAGGTGGATGCGCGGCTGCGGCAGGCGGCCGACCTGATGCGGACCTGGGACGGCGCGGTGACGATGAATTCGGCTCCGGCGGCGATCGTCGATGCGACGAAGAAGGTCTTCTGGCCGATGCTGCTGCAGCCGAAACTCGGGCAGGACTGGCGTCTCTATCGCTGGGCGGAGAGCCTCTATGCGGGCGAAGAGATCCTGATGAAAGAACCGGCGGGCTGGCTTCCGCAGCAGTATGCGAGCTGGGATGATTTTCTCGCCGACATGGTGCGACAGGGCTTGGCGCGGGGGCATGCTCCGACGGATCTGACAACCTGGAAATTCGGGTATACCAATCCGGTGGAGGTAGAGCATCCGCTCTACCGATTGCTGCCCTGGTTCAAGCGCTGGACCGGCACCGGCTCCCAGCCGCAGGCGGGGGATACCTCGACCGTGCCGGATGCTGCACAAACCTTTGGAGCGTCCAACCGGTTCACGATGGACTGGAGCAACATCGACGAGGCGAGGAACACGATTCTGATGGGCGAGTCGGGCGATCCGCTGAGCCCGTACTACCGCGATCAGTGGCCGTACTGGTATGGCGGCAAGACGTTCGTCTGGCCGTTTACGGATGATGCTGTCGCCGCCGCAACGGCGCACACGCTGCGGCTGGAGCCGTAGCGAGCCGGCCCCGTGAAGATATCGTTCCGGTTTCCGGCGACTCCGGCAAGCGAGGCGACACGCGCCTACCGGCGGCGGGTGCTGCTGCTGGCTGTCATCGGGATTGCCGTGCTGCCGCTCGCGTGGCGCGGACCGTCGTGTGGGCAGGACTTCGACTTTCATCTGCAGAACTGGCTGGAGGTCGCGCGCAGCTGGCATCAGGGCGTGGTGTATCCGCACTGGGCGGCGTCGCCGAACTACCTTGCCGGGGAGCCGCGGTTCATCTTCTATCCACCACTGAGCCGGTTTTTGGGCGCGGCGCTCGGGTGCGTGCTGCCCTGGGCGTGGACGCCGCTGCTGTTCACGCTCGCGTGCCTGCTGGGGGCCGGGTGGAGCTTCCGCGCGATGGCACGGGAGTGGGTGGGCGACGATAACGCGGCGTTCGGGGCGTGCCTCTATGTCGTGAATCCTTACATGATGTTCCTGGCCTACGAGCGCGGGGCATTGGCGGAACTGATGGCGGCGATCTGGATTCCGCTGCTGGTGCTCTATGGGCTGCGTGCCGGAAGGTCGCTGCTGCCGCTGGCGCTCACGGTGGCGGCGGTCTGGCTGACAAATGCTCCGGCGGCGGTGATGGGCTGCTACATGTTGGCGCTGCTGGTCCTGGTGGCGGCTGTACAGCAGCGGTCCTGGAAGCTGCCGCTCCGGGCTGCGGCCGGGGTCGCGCTGGGGCTGGCGCTGGCCGGGTTCTGGCTGGTTCCGGCGGTCTATGAGCAGCGGTGGGTGCAGATCAGGCTGGCGGTGGGACCGCTCATGCGCGTCGAGGACAGCTTTCTCTTCCGGTACGTGCGCGTCGCTGGAGAGGGCTTAAGCAGTCAGGACATCTTCGACCTGACGTATCACAACCAGGTGCTGCGGGAGGCGTCCTGGGTGGCCGTGGCTCTGATGGTGGGGAGCGCGGTGGGGGCGTGGCCCTCGCGTCAGCAGCGCCGGAAGAGCGGGATTTGGCTGCCGCTGGTGGTCATGGTTGTGCTGGTCTGTGCTTTGCAGTTTGCGTGGAGCGACTTTGCGTGGCGGGTGACGCCGAAACTCGAGTACCTGCAATTTCCGTGGCGGTGGATGCTGGTGCTGGGGATGATCTTCGCAGCCCTGGTTGCGCTTGCTCTGAGTCCGGAGCCGCCGACGCGGAGGGGGATCGCCGTGCGGGCGCTGGTCATGCTGCTGGTGGCGGGCGGCATGGCGGGGCTGACGTCGGCGGTGTTCTGGCAGGCCTGCGACGAGGAAGACAATGTTTCAGCGCAAATCCAGACGATGCGGAGTACGGGATTCGAGGGGACCGACGAGTACACGCTCGAAGGTGTGGATATGGATGAGCAGGGTGGCGTGCTCGGGGCGCTGGCGAGCGTCGGTGGCCCGATTGGCGTCGTGAATGCCGCAGCGCTGCGGGATCATCGCGGCTGGCCGCCGGCCCCGAATGATCACGCGTGGCAGCTTCCGGCCCATGTGCGCATCGAGCGCTGGCAGACAGAGCACAGGACCGCCGATGTGACGACGCCAACTGCCGCATTTGCGGTGCTTCGGCTGACGGATTATCCCGCCTGGCGGGTGAGGCGGAACGGCGCCGACGTGAAAAACGTGATCCGCACGGGCGGCATGATGGCGATCCCGATCGAGCCCGGCGCGAACCACATCGATGTAACCTGGCGCACGACGCCTGACCAAGGTGCGGGAATTGTTCTGTCGCTG
>DASSKX010000405.1:0-3614 GCA_035689925.1 Acidobacteriaceae bacterium | reverse complement strand
CTGGAAGATTCCCGGTGATCTGCTGCAGGTACTCCGTCACCCGCGAACGCGCCCAGTACAGATCGGTACCGTCCTCAAAAACGACGAAGACGCAGGAGTCGCCGAACATGGTCTGCGCGCGAACGCCCTTTACGCGCGGCGCGGAGAGCAGCGCCGAGACGATCGGATACGTCACCTGATCTTCGACGATGCTGGGTGGTTCGCCGGCCCAGGTCGTGTGAATAATCACCTGCACATCGCTGATGTCAGGCAGTGCGTCGAGTGCTACCTGGCGCATCGACCAGAGGCCTGCGACCGCAAGCAGGATCGCGCCGGTAATTACGAGGAACGGATTGCGGCTGCACCACGCAATGATTCTCGCAAGCATCACATTCCTCCGGCAGCGGTCATGCTCAGTTGTTTCGTCGCGACGGTTTGCCCACCGCGGACGACGGTGATGGTGACCTGCCAGGTACCGCCGGACCCAAGCTGCAGCGCTGCGGAGTAGTCGCCCTGGCCTTTGTCTGCGAGAGTAGCTGCGGCTCGCATGGCACCCATTCCCATGGCGGGCATGGCCGGCATGAAGAAGGTAACGTTCACCTGCGCTCCGCTGACCGGTTTGCCGTCGGGTCCGGTGAGTCGCACCTCGACTGTGTTCTCGCCCTTGTGCGGCGGTGATGGCTCGCTGCTGAACGCAATCTGAATGGATTGGGGATTAGCCTGAGTCGCGGAGGAAGTCGGCTGCTGCGACGCATTCGAATAGGCTCCGAGGACCGACTGCAGCTGCGCTTCGGAATCGACGAGGAAGTTTGCCGAGCTGACGATGCGGTCTCCTGGATGGAGGCCCCTGAGCACGACGACAGAATCATCGAGCTGCGGACCGGTCCGGATTTCGCGCGGCTCGAGATTGCCCTGGCCATGATCGATGAACGCGATCTGGCGCGTGCCAGCCTGCAATACGCCCGACGTGGGAATGACGAGGTTGCGTCCCATCGGAATCGCGATGTTCACAGTGACGTACATGCCCGGCTTGAGCACGAGGCTGGGATTGCTGAAGACCAGCCGGACGCGCACGGTGCGCGTCGCCGGATCCAAGTTGGGCAGGATCTGATCCAACCGGCCGCGAAATGTGCGGCCTGGATAAGAGTCGACGGTGACTTGCGCGGGGTCGCCCGGCTTGAGGCGCGCAATGTCGTTCTGGAAGACATTCGCATAGACCCAGACGGTCGAGAGGTCGGCAATCGTGTAAAGCTTCGTATCCGGCTGAACATAGGCGTTTGGCAGCGCGTTGCGCTCCGTGATGTAGCCGGATGCTGGAGACTCGACGGTAATCTCTCGCTGAACGTTTCCTCTCTGTTCAAGCGCGGCGATCTCCGAGGCAGGAACATCGAACTGCCGCAGTCGCTCTGCGGCCGCCTGTAACAGCCAGCCACTCTCCTGCGTCGCCATACCGTGCATTCCGGAAGAAAGCGCCTTCTGATTCTGCCTGGCGAGCAGGTACTCCTGTTCAGTGCTCACCAGATCTGGGCTGTAGATGGTGAAGAGTCGCTGCCCCTTACGGACGTATTGCCACGTGGCGTTCGCAAAGACGTTTTGAATCCACCCCGCGTATCGTGTCTGCACGTATGCGAGCCGTTGCTCGTCGACCTCGACATTACCTGGAACCTGGAGCGCATCGGTGATGTCCTTCATCTGCGCAACCGCGGTGGTCACTCCAATCCGCTGCAGGCGCTCCGGTGCGATCTGCAGCGGGGCAAGCGCAGGCTCCGCGTTGGCGGCTGCCATTGCTGGTGCAGAGACCTGGGCTGCAACTGGAGGTCCCTGCGCCACCACAGGATCGGATTGCTGTTCCAGCGCAGCCGCCGGCGAGGTCCGATGGAGATAGAGATACGCCAGAGCGCCCGAAAGCAGAAGGCAAAGACCCAGGGTGACGACAAATGCTGTGCGATACTTGCGGTCGTTCATTGCTTCTCCTTGGTACGGGCCTGGGATTGCACAAGGTCGACAGGTGCGCCAACTGCGAGTTCCAGGTCAGCCAATCGGTTGTTGAAATCGGCCAACGCCTGAATCCGGTTCAGGTCCATGTCGATGACTGCCATTTGGCTATCGAGCAGGTTGAGAAAATCGGTCTGGTTGTTCTCGTACGCGATCACGGCGGCGTGCAGAGTCGCTTCAGCCTGGGGTCTAAGGGAGTTCTGATAGAGTGCTGCGAACTTCTGAGCAGCCTCGGCTTCAGCCAGTGCCTCTTTGATCTGTCCGAATGTCTCGGTACGCAGCGCGGCCAGTTCGGCGTCCTGCTCAGTTACCGCTGCTTTCGCCGCGCCAATTTCGGCATCGTGTTTCCGGCGATCAAACCACGGCAAGGTCATCGAGCCCTCAACCATGTAGGAGTTGCGCATCGAGGCTGTGGGCGGCATCAGCATATAGCCGGCCGAAACGGTGAAATCGGGAATATAGCCCTTACTCGCGAGAGCCTGCTGCTGCCGGCTTTTCTCCGCTGCAGCTTCAGCAGCGAGGAGGTCCGGACGAGCCTGCATGGCCTGCTTCTCAAGGGTCTCGGCGGAAGGCATCACCGCAATCACGCCATAGTCACCCTGAACCGAGATCGGGGTAGCAGGATCGCGTCCGAGCAGCGTATTGAGCCGCACACGCGCCACTTCGGCATCGCGCCGAAAGCGGATCATGTGCTCTCCGAGTCGCGCCATTTCCAGTTGAGCCCTGATCATGTCCTGCTGTGGGACTTTTCCCGAGGTGTAACGGATGCGGGCAGCCTCGATCGCCTGACGCGCAATGTCCACGTGCTCATCGTGGATTTTCAGCTCGTCCTGTGCTTCGAGCAGATCGAAGAATGCTTTGCGAACCTGCACTTGCACGCGGAGCCTGGCGGCAGCAACTTGATCTTTGGCGACGCTGACATCCGACTGCGCGACACTCGTGCGCAGGGCGCGCTTTCCAGGACCCGGCAGCGCCTGCGTCACCATGAACATGTTCTGCGCCTGGTTGTAATTCCAGGGTTGCCTGAGCGGCACGCCCCAGCCGCGATACATCACCTCTGGATCATCGAGCGCGCCTGCCGCCGGCACGTTCGCCTCAGCCATCCGAACGCTCCGCGTCGCGACGGCGATCTGCGGATTGCGAGCCAGCGCGATTTGCTCAGCATCGTCAAGCGTGAGCGCAACACCTGCAGCGTCCTGCTGTGTTTGCTTCCCAGCTAGCGCTTCTATATCCGGCAACACGTCGGCCTCCGTCGTGGCCTGCGATTGAACAACCGCGCCCGGCAGACACACCACCGACATAAGCAGTACAGCAAGGAATCTCATCGTTCCCCCGCGAGAATGGGAGTGGCAACACGCGACGATGCATCCGCTGGCGGACGCACGACGCCTCAGCGGCTGAGGAAACGAGGGCTAGATGCGCAGGATGGGCTGGGTTGCCGGAGAATTGGCCGGCGGGGAGTCCGCAACAGAAGGCGAGGGCGAGCCGGATAGTTCTGAGGGAATCAGAGTCTCTATTACGATCGGAAGAGCGGCGGGATTCACGACCTTACTTGCTATCGCGAAGTGGCCCGGCAGAACAGGCGACTGTTGGACAACGCAGCAGTCGCTGGCCGTCATGGCCGGTGAACTGCAAGCCTC
>DASSKX010000404.1:0-5127 GCA_035689925.1 Acidobacteriaceae bacterium | reverse complement strand
GGTTCGTCCCGCGGGAATGTACTGCGCCTGCAGAAATTTCGCGAAGCGCTGATACGCCGGATAGACCTGCTTCGTGATGGCCGCAAGCATTTCGTCATGAATGCGCGTCTGATCGGCGACCGGAACGCTCGCGGGAAACTTCTTCAGCGGCCGCGCAAACGGGCTGTCTTCCGGTTTCTGCGCCAGCAGCGCATTCGCCTGGACCAGCACCTTCTCCAGAAGATATTTGGGCGGGACCCGATGATCTTCCATCCCGGCCATCATGTTGTCGGTGATCTGCCGGAACGCGTTGGGTACTCTATTGAGCCGCGCGATGTAGTCGTCGTAATCCTTCACGCTGGTAAAGCTCAGCTGCGGGACCAGTTGCGGCAGCCCGAGATGGAGTCCGCTGAACTGGTTCTCCGGCATCTCCCACGGCTTGAACTGCGACGCCTCCTGGTCTTCGATCAGCTGCCGGACCATCAGATCCTTGCTGAGCACCTCCTGTTCGTCCATGCCCGCGGTGTCGATCTCGCCCAGCTTCAGCAGGTATTCGCGGCCGCGCTCCAGTTCTGCGTTGTAGGCTTCGACGGAGTAGTCCGTGAGCTGGTCGTTCCAGCGCTTATCGCCAATGGTGGACGCGAACTCGGGCGAATGGCTGAGGTGGTCTTCCCAGATCTGCGCGAAGACGGCGTTCAGTTCCTTGCGCCGCGAGGCCAGGTCATTCGCGGTGCTCGTCGCGCCGGGTGCAGCCTGAGCGGCGAGAGCAGGAGGAAGAGCAGCCAGACCGGCCAGCAGGGCCGCTGTGCAGGAGATGATTCGAATTCTCATGAGGAGCAAGGGGTACTTGCTCCAGAATACAGGCAGGGAACGGCAGAACGCGGCTCAGGCGACCGCTTCGATCATCGGGGCCGGCGCTGCGACGGCGGTGCGCAGCGGCATCGTGATCGAAAATGCGGTGCCGGACTGGTTCGATCCGCAGCGGCTGCGTACCTGAATTGTCCAGCCATTTCGCCGCACGATTTCGCCGGTCACCCACAGGCCCAGGCCCGTGCCGGTCTCGCCTTTCGTCGTGACGAACGGCTCGAATATCGCCGGCAGCAGCGCGCTCGGAATCCCCGAGCCGGTGTCGGCGATCGTCAGGCGCACGCGCGCCTTCCCGTCCACGCCCGTGAGCGAGGCAATGCGAATGCGCAGCCTGCCGCCGCGACGCATCGCATCCACGGCATTGCCCACGATATTCGCGATGACCTGCCGCAGTTCCCCGGGGCTGGCCAGAACCGTCGCCGCATTCGACCGGTCCTCCACCTGCACCGCAATATTGGCCGCCGCCAGACGCGAGTTATACAGGACCAGCACCGACCGCAGCACCCCGGCCACTTCCGTGTCCACCGGGTGATTGGGCTCGCGGTAGAAGCGCAGCGTCTGCTTGGCAATCTCCGCCACGCGCGCCAGTTCCTGCTCCGCATCGGCGAGATATTTCTTTGCCTGCTCGGCGTCCGGTGTCACGCGCATCAGGTACAGCAGGTTCGTGACCGCTTCGAGCGGATTGTTGATCTCGTGCGCGATGCTGGCTGCCAGCCGCCCGGTGACGGCGAGCTTCTCGGACCGCCGCAGCGCCTCCTGCGCCCGCGCGTACTGCTCCATCTGATCGCGGATCTGGTACTGCCGTTTCCGTGCCCGCAGCACCATCTCGAGCGTGCTCAGCAGTGTTTCGGGACGAATCGGCCGCTCCAGCAGAAACACATTGCCCAGCGGCCGGCGCAGCATGCGCAGCCGCTCGCTCTGGATTGTCACGCGCCCGCCGACCGTCAGCAGGATCAGTGGGAAGTCCGACCAGGGCGGCTGCTGGTCGATGACGCTGTGCAACTCGGTCATGGCACGGATCGTCAGCGCTTCCTCGGAGATCAGGGCCGCACCGGCGCCCTGCCTGATCTCCCGGCAGAGTTCATCTGCGGAGGAAACGGTATGACACGGCATCTGGCGACGCTCGAGCAGCCCCGCAATCAGCTGGTTGTCCTTGCCCGTCGGAGCAAGGACAATCGTGCGGTTATCGTGGGCCGAGGTTTTAGTCTCCGGTAACAGCGCCGTTCTCCTGACTGAGGGTGCTGAGGAGTCGCGGCACGCCCGTAAGCACCCCCTCGAACTGGGACAGCGGCTTGCCCACGCGGATTTCTCCGTTCTCCATGAAAAGCTCGCGGATGGTGCGTTCGTGCGAGCCGCTGCGCTTCTTGACCACCGAGATCGCCTGTCGAATTTCCCCTGCCCGTTCAAAATACCGGAACAGCAGAATTGTGTCTGCCAAATAGCTGACATCGACCGGAGACTGCATGGCGGTCCCGATGACCCCACTTTGCGCCAGGGTGATGATCGTGGCAATCCCCTGTTGTCCTGTGTAGGAGAACAGCTCATGCAGCTGCATCGCGAGGTACTGCTCATCGGGCATCGCATTCAGCAGCCCGTTCATGCTGTCGATCACCAGCACCCGCAACTCCTGAGTCTCGACCAGCTCCCGGATTCTTGCGATGAATTCGCCGGGCGACAGTTCGGCCGGATCGATTTGCTGCAGCTGCAGAGTGCCGTTTTCGATCAGCTCATCCGGGTCCAGGCCCAGGCCGCGGGCGCGGTCCAGCGCTGTCGACAGCGACTCGTCGAAGGCGAAAACCACCGCCTTTTCGCCACGTTTCGCCGCCGAAAAGGCATACCGGAACGCGGTGGTTGATTTCCCGCATCCGGCCGGCCCGACCAGCAGCGTGCTGGTTCCCGTATCGATGCCGCCGCGCAGCAGATCGTCCAGGCCCTGCAATCCGCTCGGTACATGCTTCCGCTCGAATCCGGGCTTATGCTCGGCCGCGATCAGCCGCGGAAAGATTCGCAGTCCGCCGGTTTGGATCACGTAGTCGTGATATCCCTCCCGGAACGCAGATCCGCGCAGCTTATGCACGGCGAGACGGCGGCGGATGATGCCGTAGTCCCGTCCCAGGCTTTGCATCATCACCACGCCATGGGCAATGCTCTGCAACTGCAGATCATCTGTGCCCGAACTGGTCCGGTCGTCGAGCAGCAGCACGGTGATGTTGCGGCCGGAGACTTTTCTCTTGAGCGCCAGAATCTGGCGGCGATACTTCAGCGGGTCGCGCGCGAGCATGCGCAGCTCGGCCAGCGAATCGAAGACCAGCCGCTGTGGCTGTACCTCTTCGACTTTGTTCAGAATGGAGCCGATCGTATCCGCCAGCTCCACTTCCGAGGGATGAAAGACGGTGTACTGCGACTCCGGCGTGAGGTCGTCGTCCGGAGGAATCATCTCGAAAATTTCGAGGTTCTCGACCGACCAGCCGTGCGACCGCGCGACCTGTTCCAGCTCCTGCCGTGACTCCGACAGCGTGACGTAGAGGACTTTCTCGCCGTTGCGAATCCCGTCGAGCAGAAACTGCAGGGCCATGGTCGTCTTGCCGGTGCCCGGATCGCCCTCGACCAGGTAAAGGTGGCCCTGGGGAAATCCGCCGTGCAGGATGTCATCCAGCCCCGAAATTCCGGATTTGAGGCGCCTGGGTGCGACGCGGCCGTTCGGTGACGCAGCATTGGCCGGCGAAGCCGGCTGTCGCCGGCTGGCGGTGGTTGCTGACTTCATATTCACGTCCTGCTCTCCGAATGAAGCTCGCCGGCGAATGCCGGCCGAGAGAAAAATCGCCCTTTTTCGATGCGCGAGCCAGGAAGTTCTGTTGTCTGCCCGGGAAGGGAACCGATGCAGCGAAGCGGCGCCACAAGGGCCCTGTGCATTCCGAGCGAAACCGGAACACGCACCGGCCTTTCAATGGACGATGAGGAGCGCGATTTGGTTTGTTCCCGCGTGAATCCCTGGTTGCTAACCCGGCAGCGGAGTCGCCGCCATTCCGGCGTCAGGCGTTCCGCACTCCTCTGTTCCCGGGCCGCTCTCAAGCATCCGGTACAACGTGGAGCGGCTGATGCCGAGCATGCGGGCGGCCCGCAGCTTGTTGCCGTGCGCCATCGCCAGCACCCGGGCCACGTGACGCTGGATCGCGCGGTCCAGGTTGGGATCGTCGACCGGCGTCGCGGTGAACGGGATTGCCGATTCACGGCGGTCCTCCGCTGGCCAGTCGAGCCGCGGCAGATCGAGTGGCCGGATCCACTGCGCGGTTGTCTCCGTGGCCGCTGCGCCGACGACATTCTCCAGTTCGCGCACGTTGCCGGGCCAGGAATGCGCCCGCAGCCGCTCCAGAGCCCCCGGTGCGAAGCCGCGCAGGGCTTTGCCGTGACGCGCACACCATCGCTCGAGGAAAAGTTCGGCCAGCAGGGGAACGTCTTCCTGGCGTTCGCGCAGCGGCGGAATCGGAAAGCGAATCGCGGTCAGGCGTGCCGCCAAATCGGAGCGGAACCCTCCGGCGGCCGCCAGCTTGCGCAGCGGCTGCCCCGAGCCCGCAACTACCTGCAGAGGACCAATGGCGGTCTGCATCCGGATCCGCTCGTGTGCCGCGTGCTCCAGAAAGCTGCGCAGGTTCGCCTGCTGCTCGGCGGTCAGCTCGTCCACGCCGGAGAGGTACAGCAGGCCGCCGCGCGCTTCCCGCCAGATCTCCGCGGGTCGCTCCAGAAACTCCGCAGCCAGCCACGGAGCAAACGGCCCCGGCATGGCAGGGCCGACCCGGTGCAGCGTATGCGCCGCCAGCGTTTTGCCCACGCCCGGCTCGCCTTCGACAGCCGCCAGGCGAAAATGCGGCGCCGTGTAGCGCATCCTGGCAAACAGATGCCGCATGACCGCGCTGCGCCCGGCCATGTTGCCCAGCTTCGTACCCCCCGGCCCGCTGACTTCCACGGCAACGCGCAGCGGCTTCTCCGGCGAGGGGCGCATCTCGTATTCCGGCCTGATCGCAAAGGTTACGTTCGTCATACTGTCCCTGCGTCCCTTATCGGCAGCAGCGCAGAGAAGTTGAATCGAAAAATGGCGGTCAGGGAACTGCAAAGACGAAGGGGACAGACGTTGCGTCTGTCCCCTGAATCCGGTTCCGTTCTGCGCAGTTAGGCCCGAACGGCGCGCGATGACGGCTGATCGGAGAAGATCTTCCCGTCGCGGATGTGCACGACGCGGTGCGCGTATTCGGCGATATCCGGCTCGTGCGTAACCAGAACGAT
>DASSKX010000403.1:0-5165 GCA_035689925.1 Acidobacteriaceae bacterium | reverse complement strand
ACAGCTTGTCGCGCTTGATGGGTCCGCCGACGCTGCCGCCGAATTGTTGCTGCTGCTTGATGGCCTGCGTGTAATTGTGGCGCGACTTGCCGAAGGAATCGAGCGCGTTGAGCGACGGGTAGCGCAGGTAATAGAAGAGGTCGCCATGGACGGTGTTGGTGCCGCTCTTCGTGACGGCGTTCACCTGTCCGCCGGCGGCCTGGCCGAATTCGGCGCTGTAGGTCGCGGAGTTGACCTGGAATTCCTGGATGGAGTCGAGGCTATAGACGTACGGCATGCCGATGGCGCGGCCGCGGGCTTCGGAGAAGAGCGCCTGATTGTTGTTTGCGCCGTCGACGTAGTTGCTGTTGTAGAGGCCGGAGACGCCGTGATAGCTGACCAGGCCGCTGGAGCCGTCGGTGGTGGTGTTCGGCGTGAGCAGCGTGAAGTCGCTCCAGTTACGGGCAGCGATGGGCAGGTTCGACACCATGTTTTGCGAGATTTCCTGGGACACTTCGGTCTTCTGCGTGTCGAGGATCGGGTTCTCGGCGGTGACGACAACTTTGGAGGTGACGCTGGCCGGCGGCAGCGCGGCGTCGACGGTGAGCTTCTGACCGACTTCGAGGGTCAGAGCTGGTTTCTCGACGGTGGCGAAGCCATTGGCGGAGATCCGGACGGTGTAGTGTCCGGGCTTGAGGAAGGGCGCGGTGTAGAGGCCTTCACTGTTCACCGGCAGGCTGGCCGTAACACCGGTGTCGGTGTTGGTGATGGTGACCGTGGCGCTGGTTACGAGGGCGTTGCTGGTGTCGGTGACGGTGCCCGAGATGGTGCCCGCGCCAGCGGTTTGCGACAGGGCTGTGGGCGCGCCAAAGACAGCCAACAGGAGCGCGCAGAAGAGGCCCAGATATCGTGCGATCACGCTGATTTTGGAGTGGAAGGCGAAATTGGACGCAGAGACACGTACACCCGAGCGCTGATTCGTCATAGGCTGGCCTCAAAAGAAAGTCTTAGGAAATTGGCGAAATCTTGTAGGTTTGCCGTCAGTATAACGTGGTCAACTGGCCACTTATATGAAAAAACCGTGACGGCGGGGGCGGTCCGGGGGTAAGGTGCTGGCATCATGTTGAAGCAATTGCTGAGGCCTGCCTGGATCGTCGTGTGCCTGGTTTTGGCGCAGACGGCTGGGGCACAGAACTATCTTGCGAAGCAAATCGTTTTTGCGGGAACTACGGCCGCTCAAAGCGAGTTATTGGCCGTCGCGGGGCTGAAGCCCGGGTCCACGCTGACGCAGCAGGACATGCAGGCGGCGGCGCAGAAGCTGATCGACAGCGGAGCGTTTTCAGATGTGCGGTTCGCCTTCGACGGACAGCAGTTGCTCTACACACTGAAGCCCGCCGAACTGCAGCCGGTCAGCTACGTGAATTTTCCCTGGTGGAACGAGGCGGCTCTGAATGCAGCCGTTGCGGCGAAGGTGCCGCTGTTTCACGGCTCTGTCGCGCCTGAATCGCCGATGCAGCAGGCGGTGGCGAACGCGCTCGAGGCGATGCTGTCGGCGAAGGGGATTCCGGCAAAGGTGAGCGCGGTGCCGATGATGGACCTGGGTGGCGGACCGGTGAAAGGCGTGCAGTATCACATCGATTCGCCGGCGGTGCAGGTTGGCCTGGTGACGTTTTTGGGTGCGAATCCGGCATGGAATCCCACGCTCGAAGCCATTGCGAAAGCGGCAGCGGGGCAGAACTTCGACGGCGCGACGGAGGAGACGCTGCTGAAGGCACTGACTGCGGTCTATCACCGCCAGGGTTATCTGAAGATGGAGATGACCAGCTTCGCGCATGGCGAGCCGCAGCTTGAGGGCGGGAAGGTGCTGGTTCCGGTGACGGTGAAGGTGACGGATGGTCCGCTGTATCACCTCGGATCGCTGCAACTGACCGGCGATGTGCTGATGAAGCCTGACGAGTTTGCCAGGACAGCGCGGCTGCATGCGGGCGACGCGGCGAATGAGGATCTGCTGCGCGCGACCATGGCGGCCCTGGCGACTCCTTACCGGCAGCATGGGTACCTGCGGGCGAAGATCGACGCGGAGCCGCAGTTCGAGGATACGGCGCATACGGTGAGTTACACGATCAGCGTGCAGCCGGGGCCGGTGTTCACGATGGGGGACCTGAAGCTGATCAACCTGAACGAGCAGCAGACAGGAGAGGTTCTGCACTACTGGCCGCTGCACAAGGGCGACGTCTACGACGCAACGGTCGCGCTCAACTTTCTGCTGAAGAACAAGAACAACCTGCCGTCGCTGCGCGGGTGGTCGGGAACGTGGAAGGCGTATGAGCACGAAGACACGCACGTGGTGAATCTGGAGGTGACGTTCCGGCAGGGCGGCGTGCTCGAGTAGCGCACAGCGCGAAAAGCAAAAGCGCCCGGAACGAATCCGGGCGCTTTGTGTTTAGGGACCGATGTTCAGGCGTTGACGGGCTGCTCGGTGTTGACGCGAACCGGGGTGAGCCAGCCGAAGCGGTCGGGCTTCAGGCCGTTGGCGATCCCCATGAACTCGTCCTTCAGTTGCTGGGTGATCGGACCGACGTTGCCATCGGCGATGGTGATGCGATCGACCGAGCGGATGGGCGTGACTTCGGCAGCGGTGCCGGTGAAGAAGACTTCGTCGGCGATGTAGATCATTTCGCGGGGCATCTGCTTTTCGACTACGGGAATGCCGAAGTGGCGGGCCAGCGTCAGCACGGAATCGCGGGTGATGCCGGAGAGCACGGAACTGGACAGCGGCGAGGTGTAGAGCACGCCATTGCGGACCAGAAACAGGTTCTCGCCTGAGCCTTCGGAGAGGTTGCCATTCGTGTCGAGGGCAATGCCTTCGGCGTAGCCGTTGATGTCGGCTTCCATGCGGATGAGCTGCGAGTTCATGTAGTTGGCGCCGGCTTTGGCCAGCGACGGCATGGTGTTCGGCGCGAGGCGGTTCCACGAAGAAATGCAGACGTCCGCGGCGTCGCCGGCGACGTATTTTCCCCAGGGATAATTCGCGATGTAGACCTCGATGGGGGAGTTCTTCGGATTGACGCCCAGCTCGCCATAGCCGCGCAGCGCGATTGGGCGGATGTAGCACGGTGCTACGCCGTTGGCTTCGATGAGTTCGACGACGGCGGAGCAAAGCTGATCGAGCGACCAGGGCAGGGTCATGCGGTAGATGCGGCCGGAGTCCAGCAGGCGCTGCATGTGCTCGGGCAGGCGGAAGACCGCGGCTCCCTGCGGCTGCGTGTAGCAACGGATCCCTTCGAAGACGGACGAGCCGTAGTGCACCACGTGACTCATGACGTGGATCGTGGCTCTTTCCCACGGAATGAGGTTGCCGTTATGCCAGATTTTGGCGGTGGGCTGAATGGGCATGAAACGCCTGCTCCTTTCGGCTGGAACACTTGATTATATCTGTTTGGATGCGACTCTCCGGCGGCGGAATCGCGGCGCCGGAAGACGCCCGAGTACTGCTTTGGTTACGACTCGGCGCGCAGATCGGGCGAGGCGGGGGAGAGCGCAAAGGGATTGAAGTCGGTGTTCTCGTCGAAGGCGTCTACCTGTTCAACGCGCTTCAGCCAGGCGACCACAACGTACGTGAGCGGCGTGGCCAGCGTTTCGTAGATGACCTTGGTCAGATAGGACGAGAGGATCATGATGCCCATCGTGGACCAGGAGGTATATCCGGCGAAGGCGATGAGAATAACGAGCGCCGTGTCGACCGCCTGGCCGGTGACGGTGGAGCCGATGGTGCGGGTCCAGAGCCAGCGGCCGCCGGTGAGAACTTTCATCCTGGCGAGGGTGAAGGAGTTGGTAAACTCGCCGGCCCAGTAAGCGATGAGGCTGGCAACGGCGAAGCGCGGTACGAGTCCGAAGACGGTGGCGAAGGCGTGCTGGTTGGGCCAGCCGGGCGCAGGGGGCAGCGCGACGGCGATCTCGCCCATGACGGAGAGCAGGGCCATGGCGAAGAAGCCGATCCAGATCGCGCGGCGGGAGGCGGCGTATCCGTAGACTTCGGTGAAGATGTCGCCACAGATATAGGTGATGGGGAAGAGCAGTTGCGCTCCGCTGACCTTGAGCGGCCCGATCTGGCAGATTTTCTGGCCGACGAGATTCGAGACGAGCAGCACCACAACAAATCCGATGGTGAGCAGGTCGAGATAACGAAAGCGGCGCATGCAGGTCCAGCGTACTGCATTGCCGCGGGGGCGAGTTGGCTGGTTGGGGAGCCGGCGAGCGTGAGGGAGCGAGCCAGAGCATAGGGTGAGCATCGGTTCGCTGACGGAGATGTGGAAGGCGTGTGGCTGCTTTGACTTTGCGGGGAGCGCCTGGTAGAGTCGGAATTGGACTCACGCGCGTGCGCCGCTCTGGCGCGCGCCACCGAAAAGCGTCCCCGTCGTCTAGCCCGGCCCAGGACACCGCCCTTTCACGGCGATAACACGGGTTCAAATCCCGTCGGGGACGCCAAACAAAATCAAAAAGCTTACAAAATGTAAGCCTGCCCACTTGAGACGGCGATTGTTTGACCTAGACTTCAGTCAAATGGGACTTTTGACCTTCAGCATCAACGTTACACTGGACGGCTGCGTCGACCATCAGGAGGGAATCGCCGACGAGGAGACACACGCCTTCTTCACCCGGCTCATGGACGAGGCCGGGGCGATGATGTGGGGCCGCGTCACCTACGAGATGATGGAGAGTTACTGGCCGGCCGTCGCCCGCGACGACGAGGAGGTACCACCGGCGATGCGCGAGTGGGCGGTCAAACTGGAGGCCAAGCCGAAGTACGTGGTGTCGTCGACGCGAAAGGACTTCCCGTGGCAAAACAGCCACCTCATCGCCGGCGACCTGCGCACGGGCGTGCAGGATCTGAAGGACGCGACCCGGGCCGGCGTGCTCCTCGGTAGCGGGAAGCTCGCGACCGAGCTGGACCGGCTGGATCTGATCGACGAGTACAAGTTCCTCGTCCACCCCAGGATCGCCGGCCACGGGCCGACACTGTACCAGAGCGGGCTGCCGAGCACGCGACGGCTTGAGCTGGTCTCGGCGAAGCCGCTCCGCAGCGGCGCCGTTGCCATGCACTACCGGCGTGCGCCGTGAATCGATGTTGCGATCGGCAACGTGACGCTCACGAATCCCCGGACGGGGAAGATGGTCCTGCGTGA
>DASSKX010000402.1:0-9083 GCA_035689925.1 Acidobacteriaceae bacterium | reverse complement strand
GCGGCCATCGAGCGCGGATGGGTGCAGCAGGAGATCCAGAACGCGGCGTATGAGACGCAGCGCGCCATCGACAGCGGGGAGGCGACGGTGGTGGGGGTTAATCGGTTCAAACGCGAGCAGGAGCCGGGGATTCCTACCGTTCGCATTGACGAGACGCTGGAGCGCAAACAGGTGGAGCGCGTGCGTGCGCTGCGCGCGCGGCGCGACCCGGGGCAGTGGCATTCGTCGGTCGAAGGCGTCCGGCAGGCGGCGCGATCCGGGGCGAACCTGATGCCGGCGATTCTCGAGGCGGTGGAGAGCTATGCCACGGTCGGCGAGATTGCCTCGGCGCTGCGCGAGGTCTTCGGGGAATACCAGGAGAGCGTAAGAATCTGATGGGCAGGGAGTTCCTGAGGTAACAGGAACCGTCGATTGGTGAGTACTGCCCCTTCAGTAATGACGCGGAGTTACCATTGCGGCGATTCGGGAACAGGCGCACTCTTCTATCAACGAACGGGACCCCAAGAGAGCATCGGGCTGGAGGAGACTCCAGCCCATTTTTTTATGCCTGCCGCTTTGCTTTGGGCTCAGGCGGCCTGCCCGGTGCGCACCCATTTGGGGAGGTAGATCAGATCCCAGGCGCCGGACCAGCGCCTTGTCGAAAAGGTTTGCCCGTCGATGGTGACTTCGTAGGGGCCGTCCGGGAGGTTGGGGGGATCCTCGACGACCCGGCACCGGGTGAAAACACGCCCGGACGACGACCGCTCTTTCCAGGTCTCCAGGGTACATTGGGCCTCAACACCCATTCCGCGCACAACCGCGCCGACCCGCACAACTGAAGGCACAACGACCCCTCCCATACAACGCTCTCCTCGGCAGCAAAGTGCTTCGATGCGGAGGGCGTATGGGGAGTTGTCAAAATAGAACACAATACGGGATTTTTCGGCGCGTCGGTCTATCGCATTCCGACATACCTGCCTGTCGTGCCGCGATAGATCCTGGGCTGCTTGTTGATTACTGCGGGACGCCGTCGTACTCGAGGTAGACGGAAAGCTGGGCCGTGCCGACGACGGCGCCATTTTTGCGAGCGGTCCAGCGCAGCGTTTGCGGGGACTTCAGGCCCGTTTCTGCCGGTGCGGCGAAGAACAGCTGGATGGGCCAGGCGCTGCCGGGCTCAACGCGATACGTGCCGGGCGGATTGACCGCCTTCCAGCCGGCGGGCAGATCCTGCTGGACGATGATGTCGACCGGCTCCGGTGTGCCGTTCCGCAGCAGCAGGGGGACCCAGAGCTGGTGGTCGCTGCCGAGCGCCGTCTGCGGCGGATTCACGAGACCTTCGAGAGACTGGAGGCCGTGCGCGGGATAGAACTTGTCGTAGAAGTCCCAGGGGCCGCCGAGGGACAGCGTGATGCCGGAGGGGTTGGGCATCGGGCGGGACAGTTGAGGGACATAGGCGAGCGGTTTGGCGTCGATGCCGGTGAAGACGTCGGCCTCAACCGGCGAGGGCACGAGCGACTTGCCGAGGACCAGGTACTCGGGCATGTCGGTGAAGTAACGGAGGGTCTGGTCGTCGAAATCGAGTTGGGTGGCGTAGTCCTTCCAGGCGTCGCGGTTGAGCTGCGAGAAAGGGACCTTCTTCGCCTGAGAGATGTCGGTGGCGAGGTAGGTGGGGCCGTGGCCCTTGAGGAAATCGGGATGGGCGGAGTCGGAGAAGAAGTAGATCTTTTTGGCCTGCCAGGGGCGGAGACCTTCGCCATAGTTGGCGATGCCGCGGTTGTAGCGCGGGGCGCTGACCTGCTCGGGGTACGCGGTGGGATCGCCGGCGATGTCGAAGGCCTCGGCGGCGACGACTCCGGAAGCCTGATGGTCGCCGTGATTTTCGCCGGCGACCCAGGCGGGCAGCCAGGTCATGACGACGTCGGGACGGGTGAGGCGGATGAGGCGCACCGTTTCTTCGAGGGCGGCGCCGTGGCCCAGAGTCTCGAGCGAATGCAGGACGTCCTGGGTGGGCGTGTCCTGGCCGCTGAGGAACCAGACGTTGGTGATGCCGCGGGCGGCGAGCGAGCGGCGGGCTTCCATTTCGCGCACGTCGGCGAGGGCTTTCCCCTGCTCCAGGCCGACTGCGTTGGGGCCGGAGTTGCCGCGGTTGGTGAAGACGACGGCGACGCGCTTGTGCTCGTCGAAGACGGCTTTGGCGAGGAAGGTGGAGATGGCTGTGTCGTCGTCGGGGTGGGCGATGATGACGTGCCCGTCGGCTTTGTAGCGGGGGTCGGGAGCGGGCACCTGGGCGGGAGCGGAAGGCGCGGTTTGCGCGAAGGCGGGCGCAACTCCGGCGAGGAGCATGCCAGCGAAGAGCAAGCCCAGCGGGCGAACTTTATGCATAGTCTTTCCGATGATAAAAGGCATGGGCTTCGGCTCGTGAAAGCCGAAGCCCATGTGGAGGCACAGTGGTCTAGTAGCTGATCTTCAGACTGAACTGTACGTTGCGTGGATCGTTACGGGTGCCGTACACCTGGCCGAAGTTATTGGCGTAGAGATTCTCTTCGATGTTCCAGCGCCAGTAACCGGTGTAGAAGCCACCGTAGATCGGGTGATTGAATGCGTTGAGGATGTCAGCGCGGAATTCAGCATGGACCTTCTCCGTGCCGAATTCTTTGCCGATGCCAAGGTCGAGGTTCTTCGTGGGAGCCTCGCGCAGGGTGCCGAAGCGCTGCGGCTCATTGCCGAAGGAGTAGGAGAACGGCTGGCACTGGTCGCTGGCGTTGCCGCAGGCGACGAGTTTGCTGCTGTCGTTGCTCGATACACCCTGGAAGGCAGCCGGGTTGACCCACTGCTTGGCCGTGTGATGGGAAGTCGGATTGCCGATCAGGTTCGGAAGCGCAGGACCCGGGAAGCCGTAATTGCCGAGCGGGTTCCATCCGAAGTTGACCGGGTTGCCGAACGGGTAGCCACTCGACAGCCGGACGATGCCGGAGAGATTCCAGCCACCGGCGATCTGGTTCAGGGCCTGCGGAATGCTGGCTCCGAACTGGCGACCGCGACCGTAGGGCAGCTGATACACCCAGGCTTCCGCAAAGCTGTGCGGCAGGTCGTGGGCGCTGAGCGCGTAGTCGAGTTTCGTATGGTAGCTGTCACGCCACATGTTGCCGATCAGCCAGCCGACGAACGCTTCAGAGCCATCGTCCATGTTCTTGGACCACTGGTAGCTGGTGATGGAGCTGAGGCCGTTGCTGAAGGAGTAGGTGTATTTGGCGCTGAGCGCATCGAACTGCGAACGTGCGCCCGGCAGGGACCGCGTCGTGCCCAGGTACGAAAATTCCGGGAACGGGCGGAGCAGTTGGTTGGCGGCGACCGTCTCCTGGCTCATCAGCGGCAGGTCCGATCCCGGGATGTAATAGGGATTGGCAACTTCCGCATCCAGAGCTGAGCCGAGGGACAGCTTCTCGGTGGGCAACTGGTTGATGTTGATGTTCGGGTTGCCGTACAGCAGGTGGCGGCCACGGACACCCGTGTAGCCGATCTGGGCTACGGAGTGGGGCGTCAATTGATACTGCAGATCCGCGCTCCACTGATAGATGTTGGCGATCGGATGCGGGACCTTCGGCCACATCTGGCCGACTCCGGAACCAACCAGGGTCATGGCTCCCAGCTTGTTGCCGGTAGGCGAAGTAATACCCTGCGGATACGGGTTGCTGACCAGGTTCAGGGGCTTGTAGCCCTCGTTGGTATTCGCGATCCAGTTTGTGGTTGCGGTGTAGCCCGGAGACTGCCCTTCCCCGTCGAAGCCGAGCATGGCCGAGGCCGGGCCAAAGAAGATGCCCGATCCGACGCGGGCAACCAGCTTGTCGCTCACCTTGTAGGCGAGGCCGAGGCGAGGCCCGAAGTTGGTGTTGTCCGGCTGCCAGGCGCCACGGCCGCGGCCGTCGACGCCCACGTACTCAAATCCACCTGGCACGTTGGTGCCAAGCGTGGAACTGATCGGATTGACCAGCTTCTCATTGAAGTAGGCGAGGCGGTTGAAGCGCTCGGTGGCCGGACGCTGGTTTTCGTAGCGGAGGCCGGCATTCACGGTCAGCCGGTTCGTGGCCCGCCACTCGTCCTGGAGGTACATGCCGAACGAGTGCTGGCTCATGGCCGGGTCGGTTGCAATACTGGTGCTGCCGCCACTGCCGGCGCCGAGCAGCAGACTGGCGACGGCGTTACCGGACTTGCTGGAGCCGCTGTTGGACGCCTGGCAGGGATCGGCTCCGTTCGGATCGCAGGATGTCATGGCTTCGCTGAAGTTGAAGTTCCCCGGCGAGTCCTGACGCTGATTGATCATGCCCACGTCGTAGTTGAAGCCGAAGCGCAGCGTGTGCATGTTGAACTGGCGCGTGACGTTGACGATGCCCGTCGAGAGGTAACGGACGTAACGGCTGTAGCTCGAGTAGGTGCTGCCCAGGGTGAAGTAATTGTTCACGTTCACGAGGGGAAGCATGTTGACCTGGAAGAAGCCCGGATTCAGGCCGATCTTGCTGGCATTGGCCACGCCGTAGCCGATCGACGTCTGACCTTCCCACCAACGGCTGTAGGCGCCGTACACGTTGAAGATCCATTTCGGACTCGGCGTGATGGTGTCGTTCACGACGGCCTGGATTCCGTGGTCGTGATTGTTGGCGATCTCGTCGGCGCCGTTGCAGAGGAAGCACGGCGGATCGTCATTCTGGCGCACGCGATCGGACACGCGCACGAACAGGCGCTGCTTCTCGCTCTGGGCCCAGTCCACGCGGGCGTCGAATTTATCGTTGGCAGTCATGCCGCTGCCCTGCTTGACCCAGTTGTTCTGGTCATTCGGGCCGGCGCTGGCATGGTTCGGCGAGGGGTACAGGGCGGCGATCTTCGAGCCGACCGGATCGATCAGACTGGCGGGGATTTTGTTCCCCGGGAAGGGATCGCGGGTGTAGTACTGGCTGCCGTCGGAACCGGTGACCAGGTGGCTGGAGAACGGGTTGTAGATGACGTCGAGCTGCCCATTGGGCAGGAAGCTCTGCGAGAAGTCGCCGGACTTTTCGGCGTCCGTCGGGACGGTGATGAGGCCGCTGGAACCGGAATACGGCTGGCGAATGCCCTCATAGCCCCCGAAGAAGAACAGGTTGTGGCTTTTCCAGATCGGCCCGCCGAGGTTGGCGCCAAACTGATTGCGGTGGAACTTGCCCCGCTTGGTGCCTTCATTGTTGTTCTGCCAGCTGTTGGCGTCCAGCGCGTTGTTGCGCATGTAGTCGTAAACGGAGCCATGGAAGTTGCTGCCGCCGCTACGCGTGACGAGGGTCACGACACCTTCGGCGCCGCGCTCGTACTGGGCGTCATAGATGTTGTTGCTGACCTGCTGCTCCTGGACGGAGTCGTTGATGGGCGAGACCATCAGACCACCCCAGTCGATCGCGGTGGAGGGCGCGCCGTCGATGAGGATCTCCGACTCACCGGTGCGTCCGCCGTTCAGACCGAACATGCTGGCGTTCTGGTCGTAGGTGGTGGACGAGGATGTTTCGCCCTGCGACTCGGTGGTGCCGGCGAGTGCGAAGACGAAGTTCAGAGGCTGGCGGGTATTGTTCGGCAGACTCTGCAGCAGAACCGTGTCCAGCGTGCTGGTGTTCGTCGGGCTCTCGGTGTTAACGAGAACGGTGGATGAGGAAACGATCACCTGCTGCTGGGTCTTGCCAACGGTGAGCGAAGGATTCACACTCGCCGCTGTGTTGGCTGGCAGGACCATGCCCGAGTTCACGTAGGTCTCGAATCCCTCAAAGCTCACCTTGAGCTCGTAGGTGCCGGGCAGCAGTGCGGTGAAGGCGTAGGTGCCGTCTTCGCCGGATTTCTGGACGCGGACGTCATGCGTTGCCATGTTCTGCAGTTGCAGATCGGCACCGCGGACCACCGCTCCCGTCGAGTCGGTGACGGTGCCGACGATCGAGGATGTGAACGTCTGCGCTGCGGCCTGGTGCGTCATGAAGACTGCCAGCAGCACAAAGAGCACCGCGGACAGGCCTCGAACCAGGGAGCACATCACTGGTTTATTTCTTGTTGCGTTGGATCTCATACGACCTCCAGAAAGCGGAAGCAAAGCCTGTCGGCATTGCGTTTTCTCTTCGCGGTCTTCCTTAAAAGCTTTTAAAGAACCGGCAGATCGAGCCCCGGGTCATTTGTTTTAAAGCTTTCAAAGAAGTTCCCCGCAAGACTAGTTTCGTAAAACCATCGTTGTCAAGATCAATTTGTAACCGACGTATCATTTTTGTTCCGGTCAAAGCAGCACCTGCATTGACAGGGCTTAGCAAGCATGCGGCGGCCCCGGGGAACGGGATGGAAGACAACAAACGCCGCAAATCCAGACGGTCCCGGCTGCCGTTACGAGTATTAGTGCGCCACGCGATCCATGTAGAAAGCGATGAAGCGCGCCGGATCGGTCTCGACCGCGACGACAGCGTTCGCCGATTGTCCTTGTACGGGCACGGTCATGCCCTTGTCGGTGACATTGATCACAAGTGACTGGCGGGTACATAGCTGTGGAGCGAGCAGCAGCGACACAGCCATGGGATCGTGCAGCGTGGGCACGGGCTGCGCCCAAAGTTTGTACAGGGCCTGGAGGGCGTCTGTCGTCGGCGTGTGCAGTGCGAAGAGGCGATCGAGGTTCGGCTTCTCCAGCTGCAGGCGCGCCGTCACGTCGAGGGGCGCCATCAGGATGGGCAGGCCGGAGCTGAAGACCACTTTGGAAGCGGCCGCATCGGCGGCGATGTTGTACTCGGGAGTCGGCCCGGAGTTGGGATAATAACCGCGCTTGATGGAGCCGCCCATCAGCACGATCTGGCGGATCTTCTGCTTCTCTTCGGGATGCTGCTGGAGGAGCGCGGCGACGTTGGTCAGGGGGCCGACGGCGACGATCATCACCTTGCCCTGGCCGCGGTCGAGCACCGACTGCATGAGTTCGACGGCATTTTTTGAAACGAGTGCAGGACTTGAGAATCCGTCGGCCCACTGGGTCTGCGGCGCGTCCATGTGCGCACCCGGTGTGCCGGCGGCGACGGGTACGTTCGGGCGTCCGGCCACGGAGAGCATTTTGGCGGCGAGCCGCGCGCGCGCCTGGGTGTCGCCGGAGACGGTGGTGACGGCGCGCAGGTCGAGTTCCGGACTGTGCAGCACCAGGGCCAGCGCGAAGGCGTCGTCGATGTCCCCGCCGATATCGGTGTCGAGGATGATGGGCGTGGGCCGAGCCGCGTAAGCCAGGGGACCGAAGAGGAAGATGAGCGCGAGCAGCGCGACGAGCTTAGTTCTGCGGTTGCAGGACATTCGGGGTCTCCAGGGGCTCCAGTTCTCTCGGCGTGGAGTGCTTGCCGTTGGTCTCGCGGGCGCGGGCGGGCTTGCGGCTGTCGGCCGCCTCGAGCATGCGGGTCACTTCCCGTCCCTCGGGCATGGAGGTTTGCGCGCCGGCGCGGGTGGCGGAGAGGGCGCCGGTGGCCGATCCGTAGCGGACGGCTTCGAAGAGGCTCATGCCGCGGACCAGACCGACGGCCAAGCCGGCGTTGAAGGCGTCGCCGGCGGCGGTGGAGTCGACTGCCTTCACCTTGAAGGCGGGGACCATGCGGCGAAGGCCGTCGGCAGCGGCGATGTAGGCGCCCTGGCTGCCCATCTTCACGATGACGTTGGCGGGGCCGGTGTTGAGCAGGAGCTCGGCGAAGGTGGCGACGTTGGCCGGCGTCAGCTCGCCGGGCGCGATGCCGCAGAGCGCAGCGGTTTCTGTCTCGTTGGGCGTGAGGTAGGTGACGTTGCGGAGCACTTTGCGCGGAATGGGCCGCGCCGGGACGGGGGCGGGATCGAGCATGAACGGGATGTCGAAGCGGCGGGCGATTGCGCCCAGGCACTCGACGGTGTCCATCGGGATTTCGAGCTGGGTGAGGATCATGCCGGCGGAGCGGAGCTGCGGGAGGCAGTCCTCGAGGTCACGCGGGCGGAGCTGATCGTTCGCGCCGGGAATGACGGTGATGCTGTTCTGGCCGCCGGCGGCGACGGTAATGAGCGCTACTCCGGAGGAGACGCCCTTCGCCGTCGAGACACCGCGCACGCCAACGCCGGCGTCGCGGAGGCCCTGGCGGAGGCGCTTGCCGAAGTCGTCGTCGCCGACCTTGCCGATCATGTTCACGCCATAGCCGAGGCGCGCGACGGCGACGGCCTGGTTGGCTCCTTTGCCGCCGTGGAAGGTCTGGAACTTGTCGCCCTTGAGGGTCTCGCCGGGGGCGGGAATACGCTTGCCGCTGCAGACCAGATCGAGGTTGATGCTGCCGACGACGACGATGGATGAAGGCATAGGAACTCCCCTGTTGGCGTTCAATCGCGGATAGCTTCTAGCTGCTAGCTTTTAGCTATTAGCAAATGCCAGCGTAGTCCGGATCGCATGATCCGGAACATCCAGGTGGTGCTTTGAAACCTTTCACGATTGAACCGTGCTTGACTCTATCCCGCGGGTGGACGACTGTCAAGGTTTCTCGCGCGCGGTGTTGACGCTCTGAAGACCGCGCTAACCGTGGATCAGCTCGGCCACCCGTTTGAAGGTCTCCACCTGGTCCTGCGGGATCTGGCCGGTCTGGTCGGGGGCCAGGTTCAGCAGCAGGTTGGCGTTGCCCTTCATGCACAGGCGGTAGGCCTCGGCGATCACTTCGGGACTCTGCGGCTTGTACCACGGATGCCAGAACCAGGTGTGCATCCACGGCATGGGCGGATAGAGCGGGCCGGTGGGGAACCAGGTTTCGAAGGGCATGTAGTAGGGCTTCTTCTCGTAGGTGATGTGCGGGTCGTGGCCCTCGAGCGGCGGCAGCGTGTCCTCGCCGTTGATCACGTCGCAGGGCCAGCTGGGGCCCTCGCAGGTGCGGCCCTGGTTGACGCGGCTCTGCTTGAATCCCTGGTTGTCGACGATGATGCAGTCCGGGCTATGCGTCTTCACCAGCTGATAGAGCTCTGTGCGCTGCGCCGGGCTCAGCTTCCACGTGATGTCGAAGAGCTGGTAGAAGGTGCCCGGATACATCGTGTGCAACTCGTTGACGTGGTGCTTGATCAGCTGGAAATACTGGTCGCCGATCGGC
>DASSKX010000401.1:0-6440 GCA_035689925.1 Acidobacteriaceae bacterium | reverse complement strand
CAGCGGCTTACCGGCGGATGGACTGAGGAGAGACGCCGTCCGGGCAGCACGGATGATAGCACGCCATGCGCACAGCTGGCGCCGCCGGCAGCGATGTCCCTTGACGCTAAGAATCTCAAAAGGAGACGGACCATGACGGTTCTCACCATGCAAAGCAAGAGACGTATCTTCGTGCTCGCTTCGGCAGTTCTTGCCGCTGTTGTCGCCTGCATTGCCCCACCGGCAACGGCGCAGGATGGATCAGGGCTGGCGGCGCCCATCGAAGGCTCCTGGGTTTTCTCAGTCACGCGCATCAATGATCTGCCGGCGTCCTTTACCGCAGTCGCATCGTTTACTGCAGGAGGCGTGTTCCTGGCCACGGGTTCAAACGATCGTTTGAATTCTCCCGGTCCTGTTTCACCGCTCTATGGAAGCTGGCGCCGTACGGATGGCAACGTCTATAACGCCACCGCCCAGTTCTTCGGCTTCAGGCCGGACACAGGTCAGGCCGTTGTGATGCTCAAGGCGGTACAGACATTCAAACTCACCAGCCGGGACGAACTGGTCGGCGTGGGGGAGGCGTGGGTCTGCAGCGTGCAAGGGCAGGACTGCCAACGAACCCCGATTGCCGACATCACCATCAGAGCAACCAGAATCATTCCCGAGAATTTGACCGAACTGAGCCTGCCGTCCGAATAACACCTTTCCCCACTGTGCGTACAGCCGCCCCAAAGGAACGCATTTCCTCCTGCGGGGCGGTCGCTTTGCTCCTCTTCGTTCGTTGGCGATTACGCGTGCCGCACCCGCGCCACCCGCTCCCGGATCGCCGTCGCCTTCTGCGCCGACCACTGCCGCGCCACCAACAAAATGAACTCCGTGTTTCCAAACAAATACCGCCGCCACAGCCGCCGCGGCTCCATCATCATCCGAAATAGCCACTCCAGATGAATTCGCTGCACCCACTGCGGCGCCCGCCGCCGCAGGCCGGCCGCCACATCGAACGCCCCGCCCACCGGCAGAATAGCTCCGACATTCAGATGATCGCGATTCTCCTGCATCCAGATCTCCTGTTTCGGTGCGCCAAACGCGACGCACAGCAGATCCGGAGCGGCCTCGTTCACCCGATCGCGCACCCGCTCCATCTCGACCGGACTCTTCTCGAATCCCATCGGCGGGCAATAGGTCCCGCAGATATTCAGCCCCGGATAGCGCTCCCGCAGATTGAACGCCGCCATCATGGCCGCGCCCGGCAGCCCTCCCAGCAGGAACACGCTGAACCCGTAGTGCGCCGCTTCCGCGCACAGCCGCTCCATCAGATCGCCGCCCGTAACCCGCTCCGGAATCGGCGCGCCCAGAATGCGCGATGCCATCACCACCGAAATGCCGTCCGGCACCGCCAGGTCCGCCGCCTGCATCGCCTCCGCAAACGCTGCATTCTTCTCCGCCAGCGTCACCAGCTGCGCATTCGGTCCCACAATCGTCAGCGGCGGAATCTCTCCACGATGCAGCAGCGCTTCTGTGGCGAGGATCGCTGCATACTCCATCTCGATGCGATCCACCGGTACCTTTCCCAGAACAAAACGCGGCGGCAGCGGCACGAGAGTTGCCGGATGCACTTTCTCCTGCTCCTCGACGCACACGTCCTCCACTTCGATCATGACCACAAGGCTTCCTTTCTTTCGAGAAACAGTCGTGGCGGGACGCCGTTCGCGATTCCGGCATGCCGAAATTCGTCGCGGATGCGGCGCGCAACGTAACCCGGCGAAGCCGTCACCGCGCGCAGAAGGGCAGCGCCCCCCTTCGCGAATCGCCGCTCCGCGAGATGCATATTGAAATCCCGCAGCAACTCCTTCGCCGCCAGGCGAGACGGCCGCACGAGTCCCGCAAGCACTCGCGCCACCTCCTCGAGCGGCTTTGCATCGAGCTGCCACAGCTCCGAGAGCAGCAGATACTGCACATACAAGCCCGCGAGTTCCTGCTGATCGAGGTTGCGCGCACTAACGCTCCCCGCATTCTGACGAAACCCAACCAGCGCCTCCGGGATGAAATGAACGGGATATCTTCGCGTCATCCGCCACCATAAGTCGGCATCTTCTGCATGGATATCCATGCGATAACCTCCGGCTGCGACCGTCTTTTCCACATGCAGAGCCGCCGTGGAGTGGCAGATAGACAGCAGATATCCGCGTTCCACAATGGAACGAAGCTCTCCCGGCGTTCCGCGCGAGCACCGAAACCGGCCCGCGCACCGTTCCCGCGGGTGATAGTCCGCCAGCGAGTAGATCAGGCCCGCATCAGGATGCCTGCGAATCTCTTCCTGCAGCCGCTCGATGCGCTGCGGATACGAAACATCGTCCGCATCCTGCCGCACCATCCACGGCGTGCGCGTCTCGCGCAGCAAACGGTTCAGCGTCGTCGTCACGCCTGCGTTCGCCTGCTCCAGCACGCGCAGGCGCGGATCATGCAGGCTGCGCAGATACGCAAGACTCTCGTCGATGCCGCCATCCACAATCACCAGGATTTCGAAGTCGCGCGCCGTCTGCCGCAGCAGACTCTCCATCGCTTCCGGCAGCCAGGGCATGCCATTACATACCGGCATAGCTACTGTCACCGCTGGTTTGTGGCCGTATATCACGAATGCAGGCTGCCTTGCGCCGGAGTCATGGACGATAACAGTGCCTATATTTGAGTTATTGCGAACAGGAATACTTGCGGTCAATCACACGAGCCGTGATTCTTCTCACGCAGGTAACCCTGACTTCCGTAACTATGATGGGTACGGATTCCTTTGCATCTCATGCTTTGCGCAGCCCAGCATGAGAATTAATTCCGAATGCCAGATCACCGTCGTCACGTCGATGGCAACTGGAACATCCAGGGGAATTCCCCCATCCTGAGATCAGAGCGAATGCTGTTGCGCGAGTGCAGTTATTTCATTGTGGGTGGCGCCGGTTTTATCGGCAGCCATTTCGTCGACACGCTGCTTGCATCGCCCCTTACTCGCCGTGTCACCCTCTTCGACAATTTCTCCTCCGGACGCGAATGGCACTACGCGCACCACGCCGGAAATCCCCGCCTCACGATCATTCGCGCCGACGCGAGCGATGTCCGCGCGCTCACCGCGACCATCGAGGGCCACGACTGGGTCATTCATCTCGCCTCCAACCCCGACATCGCCCTCGCTGCGCAGAACCCTGAGATCGACTTCTACCGCGGCACGCTGCTCACCAACAACGTCGTCGAAGCGATGCGACGCGCGCACGTGCGCCGCCTCATCTACGCTTCCGGCAGCGGCGTTTATGGCGACGCCGGCGCACAGCGCGTCCGCGAAGACTTCGCGCCCATGCGGCCCGTCTCCACCTACGGCGCCAGCAAGCTCGCCGGAGAAGCCCTGATCGCCAGCTACTGCGCCATGTTCGACCTGCAGGCCTGCGCCTTCCGCTTCGGCAATGTCGTCGGCGCGCGCCAGACGCACGGAGTCGGCTACGACTTCCTCCGCCGCCTCCGCGCCAAACCCAGCCGGCTCTCCATCCTCGGCGACGGACAGCAGAGCAAGCCCTACATCCACGTCAGCGATGTCGTCGACGCGGTGCTCTGCGCGGCAAAGGCCGCCGGGGGCGGCTTCTCCGTCTTCAACGTCGCCACCGAGGATGCCGTCACCGTCACTGAGATCGCCGAGATGGCCGCGGCGGTGCTCGGCCTTCCCGCGAAGCCCGCCTTCGACTACAGCGGCGGCCGTTGCGGCTGGCGCGGCGACGTGCCCGTCGTCCGTCTCGACTCCACCCGCATCCGCGCTCTTGGCTGGTTCCCGAAACGGAACAGCCGCGAGGCCGTCTGCACGTCCCTGAAGGAGCTAGCTGCCGATGAGCGCGCACTTGCGAACTGAATCCGCGTGGCCCCCGCGCCTGGCGCTGCTGGCCGGCGGCATGGCGACGCGCCTCCATCCACTGTCGCTCGACACGCCCAAATCCATGATGCGCGTCGCCGGCGAGCCCTTCATCGCCCATCAGCTCTGCTGGTTCCGCAATAACGGCCTGCGCGAGATCGTGATCTGCTGCGGCCACCTCTGCTGCCACATTCAGAACTTCGCCGGCGACGGCAGCCGCTTCGGCCTGCATATTCAGTACAGCCACGACGGCGAAAGCCCGCTGGGCACCGGCGGAGCCATCCGCGCCGCTCTGCCCCTGCTCGGCCGCCGCTTTCTCATCATGTATGGAGACAGCTGGCTCGCCGAGCCCATCGAGCCCATCTGGCGCGCCTTCCGCAACGCCGGCAAGCCCGCGCTCATGACCGTGTTCCGCAACGACAACCGCTGGGGTACGAGCAACGTCGAGCAGCACAACGGCACAATCCGGCGCTACGACAAGCACAACCCCTCCCCCGCCATGCATTCCATCGACTACGGCCTCTCCGCCATGGAGAGCGATGTCCTCGCGCGCTGGAAATCCCGCACCTTCGATCTGGCCGAAGTCTGGTCCACTCTCGCCGCCTCCGGCCAACTCGCCGCATACGAAGCCCGCAGCCGCTTCTACGAAATCGGCTCCCTGGCCGGCCTCCGCGAAACCGAAGCCGTCATCGCCGCAGCGCAGATCCCGCCCCGCCTCCAGCCCGCGTCCGTGCCGCTGCCAACCCGCACGCACGAGGTGCTCGAGTGATCATGACCCGCACGCCTCTGCGCATCTCCATCGGCGGAGGCGGCACCGATCTCCCTTCGTACTACCGCGAGCACGGCGGCGGATTCGTCATCTCCGCCGCCATCGATAAATACGTCTACATCAGCGTCAACCGCAGCTTCCTTCCTGGCTACTTCCTCAAATATTCCGAAACCGAGCACGCCGCCACCTGCGATCAGATCCGCCATCCCCTTCTGCGCGAAGCCATCCGCATGCATCGCGCCGAATCGCCGCTGGAAGTCGTCAGCGTCGCCGATGTTCCCGCAGGCACCGGCCTCGGCTCCTCCGGCACCTTCCTCGTCGGCCTGCTGCACGCGCTGTACGCGCTGCGTCGCCAACCCGTCTCCGCCGAAACGCTGGCCCGCGAGGCCGTCGAGATTGAGATGAATCGCCTTGGCGAGCCCGTCGGCAAGCAGGATCAGTACGTCGCCGCGTATGGCGGCCTGCTCTGCCAGGAATACCTGCCCGACGGCGAAGTGCACGTGACGCCGCTGCATATGTCTGAGGAATCGCTGCGTGAACTCCGCGATTCGCTGATGCTCTTCTTCGTCGGCAGCACGCGCAGCGCCTCGTCTCTGCTGAACGAGCAGAAGCGCCTCTCCGAAGCCAAAGATCCGGCCATGATCGACAGCCTGCATTTCGCGCGCACGCTCGGCCGCGAGATTCGCGACGTCCTCGAAGGCGGCCGCGTTGCCGAGTTCGGCACCCTCATGCACGAGCACTGGATGCGCAAGCGCAAACGCAGCGAGCAAATGTCCTGCAGCATGATCGACCGGCTGTACGACCTCGCGCGCACCGCGGGAGGCGCAACCGGCGGCAAACTCGTCGGCGCCGGCGGCAGCGGATTCCTCCTCCTCCACACCCAGGATCGTCGCCGCCTCCGCGACACCATGCTCGGCGCTGGGCTCAGCGAAATGGACTTCAGCTTCGACTTCGACGGATCGGTGGTGCTGCTGCGCAATGCCTAATGTCGACGCCATCGTCCGACGCGCGCCTTCGCAGGACGCCGATGTGTCCGCAGAGTGGACCCTCGCGGATCTGCTCCGCGTGCTCGCACGCCGCCGCGTTTGGATCGTCAGCGGCCTCGTCCTCTGCTCCGCGCTCGCCCTCGCCGAGTGGATTGCCGCTACACCGCGTTATCGCGCCACGGCGATCATCGAGGTGCACAAGCAGTCGCGCGGCGCCTTCGGGCTCGATAACGCCACCGCCGACTCTCCGACCACCGCCGTCAGCGACTCCTTCGATGACAACCTCACGCTGCAAACCGAAGTCGGCATTCTCCAGTCCGACGCCGTCGTCCTCGATGTCATCCGCCGCACCGGCCTCGAGCAGACGCCCGACTACTTCGCGCAATCCGGCCGTCCTTCCTGGATCGCGGCACTCCGCCGCAAGAGTTTCTTCTGGCGCCGACCGGCCGAGCCGCTCTCCATCCCGCTCGAAGACGCCCCTAACCGCCGCTACCTGGCGCTGAAGATCTTCTCCGGCCACGCGAAAATCGCGCCCGCGAACGGAACCCGCCTCATCCGCATCAGCTATTCCGATCCCGATCCGCAACGCGCCGCCGCCGTCGTGAATGCTCTCGTGCAGTCGCTCGAGGACTTCGGCTATCAATCCCGCTCGGCAGCCGCAGCGCAATCGGCCGCCTGGCTCCGGGCGCAACTCGCCACGCTGAAGCAGCAGACCGACGCGCTGGATGCACGCGCTGCTGCGCTCGATCGCGCCGCCGGATCCTTCGGCGACAATGACACCCACAACGTCGTCCTTACCCGCCTTGACGAGCTGAACGCC
>DASSKX010000400.1:0-4632 GCA_035689925.1 Acidobacteriaceae bacterium | reverse complement strand
CAGTCTGCGAATCGCCGCGCGAAGAGTACACGCGCAACCTGGTGGCTGCTACGCCGGAGATGCGCGTCTAACGGAAGATTTCCTTTACTTCTACCTGCACCGGCAATCGCTATGACGAACATTGCGCAACCATCCTGGGCGAAACTGGCGCTTGCGCTCGGAGTGGCGGTCATGGTCGCCACCGGGGCGGTCGCGCAGAGTTATATCGGCTTCGACAAGAACGGCTATCCCGGAGATGACCTGCTGCCCGCGCTGCACCGCACGTTCGCGTTCAGCGGGTACTGGCTGAACAATCCGCCGGGGATGCAGAGCAATCCGTGGAGCGGCAAACGCGAAGTGTTGCGCCGCGCCGGATTTGGATTTCTGCTCCTCTTCAACGGCAGGCTCTATGCGAACCTCCAAGGGCAGGACGCCGCAGCGCTGGGGCACGCCGATGCAGCCGCCGCGATCGCCGCAGCCAGAAAAGAAGGCTTCCCGGCCGGCGCCGTGATCTTCCTCGACCAGGAAGAAGGCGGCCAGCTGCTGCCGGAGCAGGCGAGCTACATCGGCGCGTGGCTCGACGGCATCGAGAAATCGCAGTATCGTGCCGGGGTGTACTGCTCCGGCGTGCCGGTGGGCAAAGGCGGAGGCGGCATGTCGACCGCGCAGGATATCGCGCAGCGGTTTCCGGCTGCGAAGCTGTGGTTCTGGGATGACCGCTGCCCGCCTGCGCCAGGCTGCACGGTTCCGGAGAAGAACTTCCGCGCACCCAGCAGCGACTTTCCCCACGCTCTGGCCTGGCAATATGCCAAATCTCCGCGTGAACCCGAGCTCACCTCTGGATGCGGCGCCACGTATGCCGCCGACGGCCAATGCTATGCGCCCAGCCTGCCCCACTCCGCAGCAACCTTCATCGACATGGACTGGAGCCGTTCGGCCGATCCTTCCCAGGGACGCTAACCGCTCTCTGCGCAGGTAAAATCATGGTGGATGTCCTCTGCCCGAACTGCTTCTCCTGATTTGCAACGCGTCGACCAGCTGCTGATCGGCGGTGGGCTGGTGCCTCGCCGGCGGCGTTCGCAGTCCGGGTGGAGCGGGGTCTCGCGCATCTCGGAACGCCGCGTCGTTTTGCCGCAGCCCGCACCCCGGGTCGTGAAATCGCGCGTAGACGTCGTGCGGGTTCCTGGCTGGAACAACTGGCCCTGGCTGGTGCACGGCTTCAGCACGCGCACCGGAGGCATAACGACCGCCTTTCGCCCTGCGCAGCGCAGCGGGGAACTCAACCTGGGATTCTCGGCCTCCGACGTGCGCGACAACGTCCTGGAGAACAGGCGGCGTCTGCTCGCTGCGCTGGGCGCGCCGGAGGCGAAGCTGATCACGCTGCGCCAGATTCACAGCTCGCTGATTCGCTGCGTCTCGCCTGTCGACCTTGAACGAGCGCAGCCCTGGAAGGGCGATGGCTTCATGACGGACGAGCCCCGCCTGCTGCTCGGTATCCAGACCGCTGACTGCATTCCGGTGCTCGTTGCCGACGTGAAGCGCAAAGCAGTTGCAGCGTTTCATGCCGGATGGCGCGGTACGCTGAAGCGCATTGTCGAAAACGGCGTCGGCCGCATGCGGCTGGAATTTCGCAGCCGTCCCGAGGACCTGGTCGCGGCCATCGGTCCCGGGATTGCCGCCTGCTGCTATGCCGTGGGCGAAGACGTGCGCAGCGAGTTCCTCTCGCAGTTCGGGTATGCCGCTGAGCTTTTCACGGAGGTCTCCGACTCCGATCCGATTCGCGAGAAGTATCCGCTGCTGTTCCTCACGGCCCGCGCTCCCGGACACAGCAGCCTCGGCCCATCGCTGCACCTTGATCTGTTTGAGGCCAATCGCCGGCAGCTTCTCGACGCGGGGCTCCGCCCCGACGCCATCACCGTGATCGGCGACTGCACACGCTGCCAGAACAACCGCTACTTCTCCTACCGGGCAGAGCAGGGATTTACCGGGCGCATGCTGTCGGTCGCAGGCATCCGGACGCGCCCCTGATCTGGGTTATCGTCGGCCTGCCGGACCCTTGGGGCTACTGCACAACAGTCTTGCGGATGCTGAGCACCGGCGACTTCGCCTGCGCGATGATCTTATAGACCGTGTCATCCCCGTGAATCGGCCAGAACGCCACGTCGCGGGTGACACCCAGCACGATCAGGTCGGCTGAGAGTTCCGCCGACACGTTCAGGACCTCTTCGACCACATCGCCCAGACGCACCTGAACCCGCGCGTGCGTCCACAGTTCGGCCTCTTCGGGAATGACTCGTTTCATCTCCGATTTGGTCCACTCCACGATGCGATCAGTGTCTCCCTGCGTCTGCAGTTCACGGTTGAGCACGTGCAGCAGCGTGATGTCGGCACGGTAAAACTGCGCGAGATCGAAGGCAATGCGGGCGCTCTCTTCAAATCCCGCGAACAGCGATACCGGATGCAGAATGCGCTGCGGAGCTCCGAAGGACGATGCTTCATGCGCATGCGGCCCGATCGTGTACACCGGCACCTCTGCCGATCGCAGGATGTCGTGAGCCACGGAGCCGAGAAAGAATCGCCGCAGATGCGTCCGGCCGTGCGTGCCGGCGATAATGCGTCCCGCCCCGATCTCGCTGGCGGTCCACGCGATCTTCTCGCGCGGCAATCCATGCACAACGATGACGTCGCAGGGCGTGCCGCTTTCGCGGATCGGCGTGGTCACCTTTTCGAGCCTCTCGGTGGCCTCCTGTGCCATGGCAGCGGAATCCTCCCAGGGAATCGCGCGTGCGTTCAGCGAGAGCGCGTCTCCCGGCGGGATCACGTGGATGAACGCGAGCGTCGCTCCGCACGCGCGCGCCTGGGCTACGGCGTGTGGAACCAGGTAATCCAGATCGCTGAGATCCGTTGCCACCAGGATCTTGTCGGGCACCACCAGGGCGCGATTGGCAGGCGAAGGCTCGCCGACGGTTTTCATGGCGAAAACCTCCTGCCGTGAAGTCTCCGTCTGTGCTTTCGCCATGACTGTGACTGGTGCCACCAACGGGTGTGACGCGGGTCACGAGCGCTTTGCGGCTGCGTGTTGCCTAATGGGTTCATCCCCGGCGGGAGAAAAATTTCCGCGGTGTGACCGCAATCACATACAGGCGTTTTTCTCCGGCGATACGGTCTGTTGCGAATCCCCGGAATGCGTAACAGTCGGAGGGCCGAAGATGGCCAGGCAGGAAACGATACTAGGCGATTGTATGCAGCGCGGCGTCTCGCGCAGGCGCTTCATGGAATTCTGCGGGACGATGGCGGCGACGCTGGCTCTGCCCAAAGCGTACTCGCAGACCATCGCCGAAGCGCTGGGGCAGAAGCGCAAGCCGACTCTGGTTTGGCTGGAGTTTCAGGACTGCGCGGGGAACTCCGAATCGATGCTGCGCTCGACGCACCCGACGGTCGAAGAAGTGGTTCTCGAGACGCTCTCCTGGGAATACCACGAGACCATCATGGCCGGCTACGGCAAGCATGCTGAAGCCGCGCTGAAGCGCGTGGTCAACGAGGAAAAAGGCAAATACCTGGTCGTCGTGGAAGGCGCGATTCCCCTCGGCGAGGACGGCATCTACTGCACCATCGGCGGCCGCACCGCGATCGACATCGCGCGCGAAGTTTGCCGCAACGCAGCCGCGACCATCGCCATCGGCTCCTGCGCCTGGGATGGAGGATTGCCCAGTGCCGGGATCAATCCTACCGGTGCAGTCGGCGTCCATGAAGCCATTCCGGGCATTACGCTGGTGAATCTGCCCGGCTGCCCGCACAATGCCGCGAACACCGCTGCGGTGCTCGTCCATTACCTGACATTCGGTGCATTGCCTGCGCTGGACGGCCAGAACCGGCCGCTGTTTGCTTACGGACAGCTGATCCACGACCAGTGCGAGCGCCGCGCCCACTACGATGCCGGCCGCTTCGTTCAGGCATGGGGCGACGACGGACATCGCCAGGGCTACTGCCTGTTCAAGATGGGCTGCAAGGGCCCCGAGACGAACTACAACTGCCCGACGGTACGCTGGAACAACTCGACCAGCTGGCCGGTGAAAGCCGGACACGGCTGCATCGGCTGCGCCTCGGCCCACTTCTGGGATACGAAGTCCCCCTTCTACGAGAGACTGCCGCATCCGGCCGGGTTCGGCGTGGACGTAACGGCAGGCGAGATTGGCTGGACCGTGGTTGCCGGTGTCGCCGCGGCGACAGCAGCCCACGGCGTAGGTCACGTGGTCCGCGATCACTTCCATCCGAAGAACGGGCACAGTGCACCGCCTCCTGAACCAGACACCCCGGCCGCCACGAATCAGTCTACGGAGGTGAAGTAATGGCCCGCGTCGTCATTGATCCGGTCACTCGCATTGAGGGCCACCTCCGCATTGAGACCGAGGTGAACGGAGGCCGCGTCACCGACGCGTGGAGCTCCGGCACCATGTTCCGCGGCATCGAGCTGATCCTCCGCGGGCGCGATCCGCGCGAGGCGTGGATCTGGGCACAGCGTATCTGCGGCGTATGCACCACCGTGCATGCGCTCGCTTCGGTGCGCGCCGTCGAGAACGCTCTGGGTATCGAGGTTCCCGCCAACGCGCAAATCGTTCGCAACATCATCGCGGGGTCGCAGAACGTTCAGGA
>DASSKX010000399.1:0-6757 GCA_035689925.1 Acidobacteriaceae bacterium | reverse complement strand
GGAAGGTGGCTGAATGCTGGGCGTCGATTCCTCCGGCGTGGTGGGTGTCTGCGCCACAATCTCCGGCGGAGGCGGTATCTCCTCGGACTTCGCAGCGGCGGCTGTAGCGGCCCGGCTTTCCTCCAGCTTCTTGCGCCGCTCCTCGTCCTCCATCTGCCGCATCTCTTCCTGGATCTGGAACTTGAACTCATTGCTGGCGCGGCGGAATTCGGCGACGAGCTTGCCCACCTGTCTGGCAATTTCCGGCAGCTTTTTGGGCCCAAAGAGGACCAGCGCCAGGATGAAGATGAAGATGGAATCGCCGAAATGCATGAATGTTCCTTCATCATACCCGCCGTGTACAGGCCCCACAAACCATGGCTCCGCCCCGCATACGAGCAGCCTGCACCCTTGTACTGTTGACGGTCCGTCTGCCTCCTGAACCCGGCGAAAACCGGTGAAATGTGTATTAAACTGATTGCAACGACAAGCGTTGCCACCGGCACAGCTTTTGCGACCTGTCCCTGGCGCGTGCGTCTAAAGAAGTAACTGCTGCAACATCCCCGTTGGCTGGGCAGAGCACCGCAGCGAGCCGACTGCAGCATTGGTTTTGCTTTCAACATCCCCGTCCAGATGCGGAGCACCGGTCAGGACTGAAGGCGGCATATTTTGAACGTACTGGAAGAAGTTGTTGAACCCATTGTTGCGGATACGTGTTCCCTCGATAACTATCTGGCGCTCCCCGACCACACCATGGACGACCGGATCGCCGCAGCACGCCGTGCGCTGGGCACCTCCACGATCCTCCTCGGCCACCACTACCAGCGCGACGAGGTGATCCGTTTCGCGGACTTCACCGGCGACTCCTATAAGCTCTCCAAAGCCGCAGCCGAAACAGACGCGCAGTACATCGTCTTCTGCGGCGTGCACTTCATGGCCGAAAGCGCCGACGTCCTCGGCCATCCTGGTCAGCAGGTCATCTTGCCCGATCTGAACGCCGGCTGCTCCATGGCCGACATGGCCGAAATTGGCCAGGTCGAAGACTGCTGGGAGACCCTCGTCGACTCCGGCGTGAGCGAGACCGACATTCTGCCGCTGACGTACATGAACTCCTCTGCCGCGATCAAAGCCTTTTGCGGCGAGCGTGGAGGCCTGGTCTGCACGTCCTCCAACGCGCGCGGCGCCTTCGAGTGGGCCTTCCGGCGCGCAAAGAAGATCCTCTTCCTCCCCGACCAGCACCTCGGCCGTAACACCGGCTACGCCATGGGCATTCCGCTCAGCGAAATGGTGGTCTACGATCCCTGGCAGCTCAACGGCGGCATCACCCCCCAGCGTCTCCGCGACGCCAAGGTGATCCTCTGGAAGGGCCACTGCTCCGTCCATCAGCGCTTCCTGCCCGAGCACGTGGACAAGGTCCGCGCGAAGTACCCCGGCATCCAGGTCATCGTCCATCCCGAGTGCCGCCTCGAGGTCTGCCAGAAAGCCGACGCCCTCGGTTCCACCGAACGCCTCATCAAACTCGTCGAGCAGGCGCCCGCAGGCTCCACCTTCGCCATCGGCACCGAAATTCACCTCGTCAACCGCCTGGCGAACCGGTTTGCGCCCATGGGCAAGCACATCGTCACCCTCGACGACACAGGCTGCCTCTGCACCACCATGTACCGCATCAGCCCGCAGCACCTGGCCTGGGCTCTCGAAAATCTCATCGAGGGTCGCGTCGTCAACCGCATTCAGGTGCGGGATGACGTGAAGCACTGGGCGCGCGTAGCTTTAGACCGTATGCTTGAAATCAAGGCATAGGATGAAAACCTTCACCCTCGACGAAGCACAGGCGCTCCTGCCGGTTCTCGATGCTCTCCTGAACCGGGCCATGGAGGCGAAAGAAGCCGCCGTTGAACTCGAGGAGCAGGAATCAGAACTGCTGCGACGCATTCTGCTGAGTGGCGGCATGCTCGTCGACAAAGCTGCCGTCAAGAAGCGGAAGATCACCCTCGCCGCCCTCGTGCAGCGCGCCAAAGACACACTCGAGGAGATCATCGCCACCGGTGCCCAGGTCAAGGACCTGGACATCGGCCTCCTCGACTTCCCGTACGAACTCGACGGCGAGACCGTCCTGCTCTGCTGGAAACGCGGCGAGCCGCGCATTGGCTTCTGGCACCGCATCGAAGACGGCTTCGCCGGACGCCAGCCCATCGACGACCGCTTTGGATCGCAACCGCCGATCCACTGAACTGCGCGACCCGGCCCGACGAATCCCCGTCCCGGTGATTTGAATCTAAGAAATATACGAGCCAATTCAGTTTTCAAGACGCGCCGCGCGCGTTGAGGCTCCAGGTTTGTTCGATTCATAAATTCCATACTGAGGAACCGCAACATGCTGACTGTAGGAGAGAAATTCCCGCAATTTTCCGTCACCGCAACCGTGAGCACCAACAAAGACAAGGCATTCCAAACCATCACCGACGAGAGCTATCCCGGAAAGTGGAAGGTCTACTTCTTCTGGCCCAAAGACTTCACCTTCGTCTGTCCGACTGAGATCGCCGCATTCGGCAAGCTGAACTCCGAGTTCCAGGATCGCGACACCCAGATCCTCGGCGGCAGCGTCGACTCCGAATACGTGCACCTGGCGTGGCGCAACAATCATGCCGACCTGAAGGACCTGCCGTTCCCGATGCTCGCCGACGTCAAGCGCGACCTCACCGGCCAGCTCGGCATTCTCGACATCGAGGCGGGCGTGGCGCAGCGTGCCACCTTCATCGTCGATCCGGACAACATCATTCGCTTCGTCTACGTCACGGACCTCTCCGTCGGCCGCAATCCGCAGGAAGTCCTGCGCGTGCTCGACGCGCTGCAGACCGACGAACTCTGCCCCTGCAACTGGCAAAAAGGCGAAGCCACGCTGCAGGTCTAGAAAGCAGGTAGCTGGTAGCTGCTCAACGGAGCCCGGCTACCGGCTACCGACTACCGGCTTCACGAACAACGAACAACCGACAAGCAGGAACTCCCATGTCCATCGACGCCCTCATCGACTCTCTGCCGTCTTACGCGAAAGACCTCAAGCTCAACTACGCCTCGCTGGTCCGCCAGAACACGGAGCTTTCGCAGCAGCAGCTTTGGGGCACGGTCGTTGCCTCGGCTATCGCCACGCGCAGCAGCGCGCTGACGCCTGCCGTCCTCGCCGAAGCCGCGACGAAGCTCTCGCCGCAGGCGCTCGAAGCAGCCAAATCCGCAGCGTCGATCATGGCGATGAACAACATCTGGTACCGCTTCCACCACCTCTCCTCGAACGAGAAGTACGCCACCTTGCCGGCGCGCCTGCGCATGAACGCGATCCGCACCCATGGCATCGAGCCGCTCGACTTCGAGTTGTGGAGCATCGCCGTCTCCGCCATTAACGGCTGCGGCAAATGCGTCGATTCGCATGAGAAGGTCGTTCGCGAGAAGGGCGCTTCCGAAGAAGTGATCGCCGCAGTCGTTCGCGTTGCATCGATCATCCACGCGATCGGAACCGTCCTCGACGCCGAGCATGCCGCCACTGGGGACTCGCATGTCGAAGTCACGTCGACAGAACCTGTAGCCGTGAACTCCTGAGCCTTTGCTGCCGGCCACCGACTACCGGCTACCGGCTGCCTTTATGACATTCGTCATGCCGCTTTTCTGACATTCCCCACTGGGGCTGCTCCCCAATCCGCGCCATTCTGTCCTTGCCGCTGAGAACTTTCGGCGGCAGGAGACAGCCCGATGACCGCGACCGCCATCCTTCCTCAGCCCAACGCCGCCGCCTGGCCCGCGCCCCTCTCGCAGACGCGCCCCATTGCCCGCCTGCACGCCGTCACAAAGAAGTACGGCCCCATCACCGCGCTCGATAATTTCTCCCTCACCCTTAACGCCGGCGAAGTCGTCGCGCTGCTCGGCCCCAACGGCGCCGGCAAGACCACCGCCGTCCGCCTGCTGCTCGGCCTCATCTCGCCGAACAGCGGCAGCGTGCGCGTCCTCGGCCGCGATCCGCGCGACTCCGATGCGCGCACCCGCATCGGCGCCATGCTTCAGGTCAGCCGCGTGCCGGAGACGCTCCGCGTTCGCGAGCACATCGACCTCTTCCGCAGCTACTATCCCCAGCCTCTGCCCATGGCCGATGTCATCCGCGCCGCAAAGCTCGAAGGCATCGAGCAGCAGATGTTCGGCAAGCTCTCCGGAGGTCAAAAGCAGCGCGCACTCTTCGCCCTCGCGCTCTGCGGCGACCCAGACCTCATCTTCCTCGACGAGCCGACCGTCGGCATGGACATCGAGTCCCGCCGCGCCCTCTGGGATCAGGTGCGCGCCCTCTCCGCCGCGGGCAAAACCGTGCTGCTCACCACGCATTACCTCGAAGAAGCCGACACGCTGGCCAGCCGCGTGGTCGTCATCAACAAAGGCAAAGTCGTCTGCGAAGGGACGCCCGCCGAGATCAAGCACCGCGTCTCCGGACGCCGCATCCGCTGCATCACGCAGCTCGATCCCGGCTTCCTCCGCAGCCTGCCCACCGTCTCCGACGTGCAGCAGGACCGCGAGGCCGTCGTCGTCTTCGCCGAACATCCCGAGTCCGTCATCCGCACCATGCTCGAGCGCGACGAAACGCTCCACGGACTCGAAATCGCAGCCGCCGCTCTGGAAGATGCCTTCCTGGCGCTGACCACCGACCCGGCTCAGGCCTGAAGCACCACTCAAGAGGAGACTACCCATGGCCACCATCGCCCTCGCCCCGCAGAAGATCGGCCCGTCCTACTCCGCGCGCCTCTTCGCCAAAGAGACGAAGTACGAATTCGTGCGCAGCCTGCGCACCCGCACCTTCTCGCTTTCCGTCATTGGATTTCCGGTGATGTTCTTCCTCCTCTTCGGCGTCTCGAACCGCCACAGCAATTTCGCGCAATACCTCGTGCCCGGCTACAGCTGTATGGGCGTCGTCTCCGCCTGCCTCTTCGGCATCGGCATGGGCATCTCTCTGGAACGCGCGCAGGGCTGGCTCGACCTGAAGCAGGCCAGTCCCATGCCGCGCCTTTCCTATCTCGGCGCCAAGATCATCAGCTGCGCCGGATTCGGTCTCGTCATCGTCGCAGCCCTGGTGATCCTCGGCGTCACCGCCGGGGGCGCGCACATCACGGTGTTCCAGGCGGCGAAGCTCGCCGGAGTTATCCTCCTCGGATCCGTCCCGTTCACCGCGATGGCCCTGCTCATCGCGCTTCTCGTACCTGCGAACTCCGGCCCTGGCATCATCAACCTGATTTACCTGCCCATGTCCTTCGCCTCCGGCTTCTGGATGCCCGTCTCCGTGCTCCCGCATTTCCTCCAGAAACTCGCTCCCGCCCTGCCCACATACCACCTCGCCCAACTCGCCCTCGGCATCTTCGGCGAAGCCCAGCCGGGCAGCAGCTTTGTCACTCACTGGGAGGCTCTCACCGGGTTTACGCTGTTAATGCTGGGAGCTGCCTGGATCATCTTTACCCGCAGTGAGGCCAAAGCATGAGCCTGTTCTGGGCCAATTCGAAGCCGCAGTCCCTGGGCACCCCTGACTCCTGCGTCCCTCCGCAAACGCTGATGGACAAAGCCTGGGCGGGCGAGACCAGTCTGCGCGGCGGCGCATTCGCCAGCATGCGTCGCCGCGCCGGCCACCGCGCCTTCGATTTCATCTGGCTGGTCTACTCCATCTTCTTCATCGTTCAGCCGCTGCAGCAGCACAGCCTCCGCGTCTGGCTGGAATTTTCCGCAGTCTACGCCTGCTTTCTTGCCATTTATGTCGGAATGGTCTTCGCCAGCAGCCGCAATGTCCAGCTTCTCCTTCTGCTCGGACTGGCTGTGCTCGGCATCGTCTATTTCCCCGTAAACGGGGGCGCCTGCGGCATGTTCATTTACGTCGCAGCCTTCGTGCCTTTCATGGCAGAATCGCTCGCCATCAGTGTGGCCACGATTGCGTCGGTTTGCGCCATCATGGTGGTCGAAGGTTGGCTGCTGCACTACAGCCCGTGGACCTGGCTCCTCTGCGCGTTCATCGCCCTCAGCGTTGGCGCCGGCAATTTAATGGCCTCCCAGCGCATGCGCGCCGGCATGAAACTCGGCCGAGCCTATGAAGAGATGGCGCACCTGGCCAAAGTCGCCGAGCGCGAACGCATCGCCCGCGATCTCCACGACGTCCTCGGCCACACCCTCTCCGTCGTCGTCCTCAAATCCGAACTCGCCGGCAAGCTCATGGACCGCGATCCCGAGCGCGCCCGCCGCGAAATCGGCGAAGTCGAGAGCATCGCCCGCAAGGCGCTCACCGATGTGCGCGAAGCCATCAGCGGCTACCGCTCCGAAGGCCTTGCCGCCGAAATCGATCATGCCCGCAAGACCCTCGATGCCGCCGGCGTCCAGCTTGAATGCGAATCGAAACCCCCGCAACTGGCCCCTGCTGAGGAGACGGTGCTCTCGCTCATCCTCCGCGAAGCCGTTACGAACATCGTCCGCCACGCGCACGCCAGCCACTGTCGCCTCGCCCTCCAGAGCAACGGATCAGGGACGGTCCTCAGCATCGAAGACGATGGCCGCGGCCGCATCCGCGAGGAAGGCAACGGTCTCCGCGGTATGCGCGAACGCGTCGAATCGCTCGGTGGCCGCCTTCACCTGGAATCCGAACGCGGCACGCGCCTCGTCATCAAAATTCCCCCTCACCACGTACAGGAAACCGCGGTTTCCGTGCCCGCCGTGACCACCGGCGCATGAAGAAGATTCAAGTCATCGTCGCAGAGGACCAGGCCATGGTTCT
>DASSKX010000398.1:0-2762 GCA_035689925.1 Acidobacteriaceae bacterium | reverse complement strand
ACCTCAGGGCCGGGATCGACGGTGAAATGAATGTCGGCACGATTCGTGTCCGGGTGGTACTCGGCGCCGGCCAGCTTCACCTGTGCGCTGAGCAGGTCACGCTTTTGCAGTTCGTTCTGCAGGTACGCGGTCGCGCGCATCAGCGTCGTGTGGTGATAGGCCTTGCCGGGCCGGATCGCTGCCTGCCGGGCACGCGCAAGGATGCCTTTCAGGCTCTCCTCGAGGTGATGCTGCTGATCATCGGGCAGGCCGGCGATCTCAACCTTGCCGAATTTTGCCTTCCTGCCCAGCGTCGTCTTGAAATGAACGTCGGCGATCGCGTGCGCCTGATCGAGCCTGAGATCATGCGTGACGTTTGCCTGGAAGAAGCCCTGCTGGCGGAAGAATGTGAGCAGCGCCTGCTGGTCGCGATCCACTTCGACTGCGCTGTATGGAGTCTGGACTGGGTAGTTCGCTACCTGGAGCAGCCGCGAATACGGGAACACCTTGGCGCCCGGAAACTCATAGACGCCGAAGTAGTACGCGGGTTCGAGGATCAGCAGGACGCGGACTCCGTTGGGATCGGGGTCGACCTGGATGCGCACCACCTGGAAATGCCCGTGCTCCTTCACCGCGGCGGCGGTCTGCATGACCTTTGCTTTGGAAAATGGCTGTCCCGGCTTCTGCGCAAAGAGCGGTTCGAACTCCGCGGTGGTGAGGTCGGGCCGTCCGGCGATGTCGACGGAGACGACGTTCTGTCCTTCGTAGGAGCCAAGCATCTGCTCGGTGGCGGGCGGCGTCAGCGGCAGCGACTGCGCGGCCCGATCCTGCCCGGGATGGACCTGCTGCGCAACCAGTGGCATCACGGAGGCCACCGCCAGCAGAACCAAACATAGCCTTGCGCGGCTATGAATCCGTGATTTGGAAGACACGAACAGCAAGGAGGATCCGTCCCACCTCGACTCAGATGCCTCCGCAATTTGCCCGGTTGACCATGCAGGCGTCAGTCCGTTTCACTTCGCCCGGACTACCGCACCACGAGCCGCAGCATCCAGGTATGCAGAGCGCGACAACAACAGGCCCGAGGTGTCTATGGCGACCACAGGTGGCGTCAGGGGAGATCTGAATCACCGCGAGAAGCTGATCTGGGAGTTGGTGGCGTTATCCCCCGCCAAAAGCCTGTGGGATCTGCAGGAAGTCTCGATCCGCGACGTCGCGAAGCGGACGTGGAAAGCGCTGCTGCACGATCGCCTTCTCTCCATCGGAGCGGAACTCGGCTTCTGGTTTGCGTTTGCGGTCTTCCCGGCTCTTTTGTGCGCCACCAGCATCATGGGACTGGCCGCACGCTCAGCTCCCCAGATTTACGACCACCTGCTGAAGTATCTGTCGCTGGTGGTTCCGCAGTCGGCACTGGGCGTCGTGATGCACATCTTTCATCAGACGACTTTGCATTCCAGTTCGGGCAAACTGACGTTCGGCCTGCTGACGACCATCTGGTCGGCATCGGTCGGGGTGTCGGCCGTGCAGGATGCGACCAACGCCGTCTACAAGATTGCCGAGCGGCGCTCGTATATCAAGGCCCGTCTCCAGGCGATCGCGTTGACGATGTTGTTGATCTGCACGGTGACGCTGTGCCTGGCATCGCTGTTCGCGGGCGACTTCCTGTCGAGCACCATGCACGACCGCATGCATGCGGGCTTTATGAGCGGGACCATGGTCACCGTCGTCCGCGTGTGCGGGTGGCTTCTGGGCGCTGCGTTTCTGGCGCTTTCGCTGGCGGCGGTCTATTACTGGGCGCCTGACCTGCGCAAGCCGCAATGGCACTGGATCACCCCGGGCGCAACCCTCGGCCTGATTGGCTGGCTCCTGGTCTCGATCGGCTTCCGCATCTACCTTCACTACTTCAATACGTATTCGGTCACGTATGGCTCGCTGGGGGCCTTCATCATTCTGCTGATGTGGTTTTACATCAGTGGACTCATGCTGCTCCTGGGAGCGGAGTTCAACAGCGAGTTGGAAGCAGCCGCGATGGAGGCGAAGGTGCGCAGAGAAGGCGCGGCCAGCGTCGTCAGCGAGACCCAGCAGGCATCATCCGTCAAGCCGGCAGCATGAACGTTGCTCATGAGAAGTCCCCGGATGGCCCGCGCGCTATTTTCCGATGCAGAAGCTGGAGAAGATGCGGTTCAGGATGTCGTCCGCTGTGGTCTCGCCGGTGAGGCTGTCGAGGTGGCGCAGCGCGCTGTAGAGGTCGAGCAGCAGCATCTCGTGCGGGGTCTTCGCGGGCACGGCTGCCTGGGCGGCGCGGAGTGCTTCCAGTGCTCCGCTGACGGCTTCGAAGTGCCGGATCGAGGTCAGCATGCCCGACTCGCTCTCCCCCCGCGGGTTGCGGACGAGCGATGCGAGCGCGTCGCGCAGGTCGGCAATGCCCTGACCGGTCAGCGCGGAGGTGGCAACGGCCTGCACGGTCAGCGGTGATTCAACAAGCGATCCGGCACCGCCGTTCAGATTCAAATCGCACTTGTTCATCACGGCGATGACGCGCCGGCTGGCCAGCGAGTCAAGCAGGGCGGCTTCGTCGTCGCGTAAAGGTACAGAGGCGTCGAGCACTATCAGGACGACATCCGCCTCGGCGAGCGCCTCGCGGGACTTGCGGATGCCGATGACTTCGGCTTCCTCGCTCGCCTCGTGCAGTCCGGCTGTGTCGACCAGTTCGACCGGGATGCCGCCGAGCGACAGGCGTTCGGTGACCAGATCGCGCGTCGTGCCGGGGGTCGCGGTCAAGA
>DASSKX010000397.1:0-7099 GCA_035689925.1 Acidobacteriaceae bacterium | reverse complement strand
ACATCGAATACCGGCTAAGACATCGCTCGGGGCAATATCGCTGGGTCATCGGGCGAGCTCAGTGCGTGCGCGATGAGAATGGTGAGATCACCCGCTGGTTTGGCACCTGTACCGATATTCACGATCTGAAGGAGGTAGAGGAGAAGCGCCAGCTGCTCCTGCGCGAGATGAACCACAGGGTGAAGAACCTGTTCGCTATCGTATCGGGCATGATCACGATGACCGCGCGTACTGCGCCATCTGTGCAAGCCTTGGGCGAGGCGCTGAAGGGTCGACTGGGCGCTCTCGCGAAGGCCCACGAACTGATACGCCCTGCGATAGCAACGGACGTCCAGCAGCAGAATGCGACGCTCGGCTCTCTCTTAAAGGAGATCATAAAGCCGCATCTTGATACCGCGTCTGAGCCTCAGCTAACGCTCGATGGACCTGAGGTGCCGCTCGGCTCCAATGCTTCTACAAGCCTCGCATTGATATTTCACGAGCTTGCAACAAACGCGGCAAAGTACGGGGCGCTGTCTTCACGGGAAGGCCGTATCGCAGTTAACTGGGCCGCGACCAACGGCCATCTGGAACTCGAATGGAAGGAGCACGTTGGGAATGGCAATATCCGGCCGCCCAACACGAAAGGCTTTGGCAGTACTCTTGCCCGAGCGAGTGCGACAGGTCAGCTGGGAGGCGCCATCAGCTTCGACTGGCCGCCGACTGGCCTACACGTCAATTTGAAGGCTCCAGTCGAGCGGCTACAGCGTTGATTGCCTCGCAAGAGAAGCTAGTTAAGTAACACCATGGCTGATTTGGATCACACTCCCGGAGCGGCACTGGAAGATCGGCGCGTTCTCATTGTTGAGGATGAGCCGTTCATTGCGTTCGATTTGGCCGATGCGATCGAGGATGCCGGCGGCATCGTCCTCGGTCCGGCCGCTACGGTACGAGAGGCCTTGGCGCTCATCGCAACAGAACGCGTGGAAGCCGCGATCCTGGACGTCAATTTGCCTGACGGAGATGTCGGACCTGTGATTTCGGCCCTGGCAGACCAAGGTATTCTGCTCCTCGTTCACACGGGGGCCGGCCTTACACCGGAACTTCGTGCAGAATATCCCACGTTGCGGGTGTTCACAAAGCCGACGCCTCCTCCTTTGCTTGCTCACGTGATCGCCGCGTCACTCGCGGGTGGTTCAGACCACACGTCTCCTTAGATTTAAGGCCCCGTCTGTATCTCGGCCAAGCGAAGCTGATCGCGGCGGTCAGCATACGAAGCTCAGCTCACCTCTCAAGAATTCAGCATGGCGATAGAGCCGTTGAGTACGGTTGCGAACGTCACCCAGGCCGCATAAGGGACGAAGAGTCCTGCAGACGTGCGATCGTACTTCCTGGCGATGGCAATGAAACCGATTATATATGCGAGCATCGCGACGATGATCGCAAAGGCCAGCCAGGGCGCCTCCGCACCGAAGAATATTGGCGACCAAAGCCAGTTCAGGACCATCTGTGCGAGCCACAGCATCATGGCGGAACTCCTCGGCACAATGCGCCAGATGCGCCAGCCCGCGACTGCAATCAGGATGTAGAGAAGGGTCCAAACCGGGCCAAAGACCCAGGAGGGCGGATTGAAAGCCGGCTTTGCGAGCTTCTCGTACCACTCGCCGGGTTGGGTCACATACCCGATGTCAAGGCTTACCGCGACGATAATGCCGACGAACAGGAGTGCAGATACGAATGCGGTCCGCCGTCGATCCGTATTTCCTGCCGAAATGTTCATGAAGGCGGAAGACCCATTAAAGGTATTGAGTTCGAAGCATCTTGGTGGCGGAATTTCTGCTTCCGGCCGTAGGTCGAGCCCAACGCAGCCTCCGCGTTGGTGATTTTTATTCGATGAGTTTGCAATTCTCAATTCACAAGCGGCGGCTTGACGAGCGTAGAGCCCGATCTTCCTATCGAAACATCCGGAACGGGGGTCGCCCTTCGGGTCGGGCGACCCCGCCGCTGAAAGTCTTAGTGTCCGCGCTGGGCGGCAATCTCGCCTGAACTCATTGCCGAGAATAGAGGCATCACCTGCCACGCAGCGGAGAGACCGACGAGAATGTAGACGAGCCGGGACAGTATTGAACCAGGCCCGAAGATCGCGGCGACAAGATCGAAGCCGAAAACGCCGACCAGGCCCCAATTGAGTCCCCCGACAATGACGAGTACGAGAGTGAGTATGTTGAGCGCTTTCATGATGGTTTCCTTATAGCGTTAAGGGTGCCGACACGCGAGGCGGCGGCTTGGCATCAAGGTCAGCCTTCTGGCGGCAGGATGACCTTGTCGATCACGTGGATGACGCCGTTGCTTGCGGCGACGTCCGCTGCGGTGACGTTGGCGTCGTTCACCTTCACCGAACCACCTTCGGCCTGAACATCGATCATCTGTCCGTTGACGGTCTTGGCCTCATCGAGACCGACCACCTCGGCCGCCGTGACTTTACCGGGCACGACGTGATAGGTGAGGATGTCGACGAGCTGTTGTTTATTTTCCGGCTTCAGCAGGTTTTCGACCGTCCCGGCGGGAAGCTTGGCAAAGGCGGCATCTGTCGGCGCGAACACCGTGAAGGGGCCTTCTCCCTTCAGCGTCGATACGAGACCCGCCGCCTCAAGCGCTGCGGCCAAGGTCGTAAACTCTCCGGCGCCGACGGCAGTGTCGACGATATCCTTTTCAGCGGCCCAGGCCGGAAGAGCGGTCGTGAGACCGATCAGGGCAGCGGCTAGCGTGTGCTTCATTCTCATAGTGATGGCTCCTTCAGTTGCACGATCCGACTTGTGGAAGCGGATGATTTTCATATGGAGCAAATCATTTTTCTCACCAGTAACATCTTCGTGAGAAGAACATGAAATATCTTGACATGAAAATTCCAGCCTCGATCTTCTCCTATGTCGAAAACGAGGATGCTAGCCGTGCTGTCGGACACCCTGACCAGCGAACTGGAGAGATACCGAATCGGGCCGCGCATCAGAGCGTTACGGCTGAAGAAGAAGCTCGGTCTGGTCCAGCTCGGCGAGCACACCGGCCTCTCACCCGCGATGCTGTCGAAGATCGAGCGCGGGCAGCTGTTTCCGACTTTGCCGACGCTTGTAAGGATTGCACTGGTCTTCGGCGTCGATCTGGATCACTTCTTCAGCAAGGAGGGCCCGCGCTTTGCGGTAACGCGCAAGGAAGAGCGGGTACGTCTGCCGATCCCCGCAGGCTCGGAGCGCGGCTCCTACATGTTCGAGAGCCTGAACTATCCGTTGGCTGACCGGCGCATGGAAGCCTTTCTGGCAGTGTTTCCGGAGGACGGGGCCGCATCCGAGCCGCATCAGCATGGGGCCTAAGAGGTTATCTACGTGCTTAAAGGCCGTCTGGCTGTAATAGTGGATGAGGAGACGGTAACGCTCGATGAGGGCGACGCCATGACGTTCGATTCCAGCCTCCCCCACAGCTACCGGAGGGAAGCGAAGCACGCCTGCAAGGCGCTTGTAGTCACGGTCGGCTGAGTGCGGAGCGCCTCTGGTGTTCGACCCGCTGGGAGGTTATCGCTCCGGGAAAGCTGCAGAGATGAAGCCGAGGTGGATCGAGGTCAACGATCGGATGCAGCAGGGCTACCGATATCTGCTGAGCGTGCCAGCAGGTGGCGACTTCCACCCGGAATTTCGCCCGGACCTCACGCCCGCCGAGATGCTTGCGCTTGGTGTCTTCGGTGGCAAATACATGACCGACTGTAGCGCCGAATTTCCGGCAAGCTGGTTCGTGAAGGCTCGGCTTTCGCCAGCTGGCCGCGACCCGTCCCTGAACTGGTTTGGCGTCGACGCAAGTCAGCCACTCAGTGCCTGGCGAGCAAAGGGCTGGATCCATACTGACGACCCACGCGGCTGGTTCCAATGGTACTGTCGCTACTATCGGGGGCGCCGCCTGTCAGACGAGGACGATCGGCAGATCGGCCGCTGGAAAGCGATGCGTCGCCACGTCAACCAACTCCGCCGTCATTGCGAAGCAGGTGATAGATGGTGCCGGCCGCGTCAGCGACAGGCCTTGCTTCACTGGGCATATGACAGCCGCGCCATCTAGACTAGAATCGTCCAGCCGACCTGCAACAACTTGGCAGACGCGTGGACCTCGCTCAGGATTTACTCACCAACATCAGGATGCACGAATTGGCGCCGATCAGCACGGATTGCGATTGACGCAAACCCGATGCACGATCTTATTGCGATAATGTGCTGCATTGTCGCTTTTGCGGAGTACGCCGCGCTTCGCGGAACGCTTTTTGCCGCATCCGAGTTATGGGCGTTGCCCCGCGTCACCTTCCCCAAAGAGCGTCAATGAGCGAAACCCGATTGCAAGACCCGAGACTCTCGACCGGAACACCTGGTCTGGATCTTATACTGGGTGGAGGCCTCACTCCGGCACGAGTCTATCTTCTGGAAGGAGCACCCGGCTCGGGTAAGACGACCCTGGGCCTTCAGTTCCTGTTGGAAGGGGTCAGGAGAGGCGAACAATCTTTGTACGTCACATTGTCGGAGACGCACGAGGAACTGGCGGCTGTGGTCGCATCCCACGGATGGTCGCTGGATGGCATTGACATCTTCGAACTCTCCTCGGTCCAGGAGGTGCTGGGGGACGGACGCCAGCAGACAGTCCTTCACCCATGGGAGGTTGAGCTCAGCGCCACCGTGGACCTGATCATGAAGCGGGTTGAGGAGGTCCGGCCGAAGCGCCTCGTGTTCGACAGCCTTTCCGAGTTGCGTCTCCTCTCGCAGGACCCGCTTCGCTACCGGAGGCAGGTGCTGGCGTTGAAGCAGTACTTTGCCGGCCAGAACACCACTGTAGTTCTCGTCGATGACCTCACCGCCGAACATGGGGAGCGAGACGCGCATCTTCATTCCATAGCGCATGGCGTCATAACGCTGGAACGCCGGACGCTCGAATTCGGCGCTTCGAGGCGGCAGATCCAGGTGCAGAAGATGCGCGGGATCGATTTCACCGCCGGCTTCCATGACGTGATCATCTCTCGCGGCGGCCTGCAGGTCTTTCCACGGCTGATCGCCTCCGAACATCATGCACCCTTCTTCGGCGAGCCGGTGTCGAGTGGCGTCAGACAGCTAGACGCGTTGCTCCGCGGCGGACCTCTACGTGGGACCTGCACGATGCTCACCGGGCCTGCCGGTTCCGGAAAATCGACAATCGCGTTGCGATACGCTCTGGAGGCATGTCGCCGCGGAGAGAACGCGACAATCTACCAGTTTGACGAGCGCATCGGGACTCTTGTCGCCCGGGCGCGGTCTATGAGCGAGGAGATCGATGTCCCGCTGGAAACGAAATGTCTCAGGATCGTCCAGATTGATCCTGCCGATGCCGCCCCCAGCGAGTTTGCCTGGATGCTTCGGGAGGAGGTCGAAAACCGGCAGGTGAAAGTTGTCGTCATCGACAGCCTGAATGGCTACCTCGCTTCAATGCCCGAAGAGAAGCAGCTGGTGCTCCAGCTTCATGAGCTGCTGTCCTACCTGAACCAGCAAGGCGTGATGACGATACTGGTCAATCCTCATCATGGGTTAGTCGGCACGATGAATACGGGGCAGTTGGACATTTCTCACATTGCCGATGTGGTTGTTTTATTCCGATTCTTCGAGGCAGCCGGGCGACTGCGCAAGGCGATATCGGTGCTGAAGAACAGGAGCGGCGCCCATGAGGACACGATACGCGAGCTTCGCATCGACGACATCGGCATCCAGATCAGCGAGCCGCTCACTGATTTCCGAGGTGTGCTGACCGGAACGCCGGAGTACATCGGCGCGAGCGAGCCTCTGATGGAGAGTCGCTCCGATGCCGCACGAGCATGACGGCAAAGTTATCGTCTTCGCGCCCTTCGCACGCGATGCCGAAAGTATAGGGGCGATTCTCACCCAACACGGAATGGCTGTAGAACGGGTGGAATCCGTTGGAACGCTGGCCTCCCGTCTTGGTGACGACGTTGGTGCAGTCCTGATGAGTGAAGAGGCCTTGGTGCGGCAGGATTGGCAGCCGCTCATTTTGGCGGCCACGCGCCAGCCGTCATGGTCGGCGTACCCGTTCATCCTGCTGATTGGGCAGAAACGATCTTTCCACGAGACGCAGCGTGTTTCCGCAGTTCTGCCGTCCGTAATCACAAACGTGATGGTGCTGGAACGCCCGATGGGATCGGCGACGCTACTCAGTGCGATACGCTGGGCGTTGGCAGGGCGCCGTCGCCAGTTTGTCACTCGCAATCACCTGCAGGAATTGGAGCGGCGAACAAAACAGCAGCAACTCATGACCAGAGAGCTCGCGCACCGGGTCAAGAACACGATAGCAATATTGCAGTCTATTGTAACAAATAGCTTGCGATCTCCAGAAGCCGCTGATGTCCGAAAGACCATCATCGAACGGTTTGGCGCACTGTCGCGCGCACACGACATTCTGATCGGCACCGACTTTGCGGCCGCCGACTTTCGTGAACTGGCTACGACGGCTCTGTCGGTGCAGTCCGGCATGTTCGACCTCGAGGGACCTGATGTTCTCCTGTCGCCGCAGAGCTCACTCTCCCTCGCACTCGTGCTACACGAGTTGGCGACGAACTCCCTCAAATACGGTGCTCTGCAGGCGGGTGGGAAAGTGCATTTGCGATGGGTGATCTCCGAGCAGTCCGCGCCGGCATTTAACCTTAAATGGTCAGAGACAGGCGGCCCGCCAGCTGTTCGGCCGGTGCAGGTTGGGTTCGGCACAAGACTTATAGAAACTACATTGAAGTCGTTGGGAAAGGTTGAAATGCGATACGAGCCAAGCGGCTTCGAGCTGTTGTTTGTCGCTGACCTGAAGAATTTGACACATACCTCGGCGGTCGGGTTTGCTGTATAATGAGTTCGCCGCGCTCAGTCGCTGATGGAATTGTTCAACACCTCTGTGTCTGGATAATCGGTTGCCAGAGAAGGTTGGATATCAGGCCCTTCCTCTCCGCCAGCGCCGTGCCCTACGGCTTTGAATTTCAAGACGAAGTTTTACACAATCCGGGACCGATCATGACAAGCCAACCCTATGACAGCGACAATCCCTTCGCCAAGATCCTGCGTGG
>DASSKX010000396.1:0-2452 GCA_035689925.1 Acidobacteriaceae bacterium | reverse complement strand
TGACAATGCTGGTGCTGCGCGCTTCGCTCAGGATGACACGGCTGGTGCTGTGCGCTGCGCTCAAGATGACAATGCGGGTTGATCCATGAGCGTCTATCCCGCTACACAGGGGGTGGATTGCGGAAGCTGGTGAGGCGCTGGTGCCAGTAGGGGTACGCCAGGTTGACTTCGCTGGCCGCGTCGAGTTTCTTTACCTGTTCGGGCGTGAGGGTGAACGAGGCGGCTTCGAGGTTCTGCCTGAGCTGTTCTTCGTTGCGCGCGCCGAGGATCACGCTCGAGACGGTGGGACGCTGGAGGAGCCAGTTGATGGCGATCTGCGGGACCGACTTCCCTGTTTCCTTCGCGATCTCGTCGATGGCGTCGACGACGCGGTAGAGGTATTCATCACTGACGGGAGGTCCGGCTTCGGCGGTCTTGTGGAGGCGGCTGGTGGTGGGGAGCGGCTGTCCGCGGCGGATCTTGCCGGTGAGGCGGCCCCAGCCGAGCGGACTCCAGACGAGCGCGCCGACTCCCTGATCAAGGCCGAGGGGCATGAGTTCCCATTCGTAGTCGCGTCCGACGAGCGAGTAGTAGACCTGGTGTGCGACGTAGCGCGTCCAGCCGTAGCGGTCGGAGACGGCGAGCGACTTCATGAGGTGCCAGCCGGAAAAATTCGAGCAGGCGATGTAGCGGACCTTGCCTGCGTGGACGACCGTGTTGAGCGCGTCGAGGGTTTCTTCGACGGGCGTGAAGGCGTCGAAGGCGTGCATGTGGTAGATGTCGATGCGATCGGTGCCGAGGCGGCGCAGGCTGGCGTCGACCTGTTCGAGGATGTGCTGGCGCGAACTGCCGAGGTCGTTGGGACCTTCGGCCATGGGGAAGAAAGCTTTTGTCGAGATGAGGACTTTCTCGCGCTTGCCCTGGAGCGCTTTGCCGAGGATCTCCTCGGCGAGTCCGTTGGAGTAGCCGTTGGCGGTATCGAAGAGGTTGATGCCCGCGTCGATGCAGAGGTCGATGAGGCGGCGCGCTTCGTCCACGCCGGTTTGTCCCCAGGCTTTGAAGAATTCGCTGCCGCCGCCAAAGGTAGCGGCACCGAAGCTGAGCGCAGAGACGCGCAGTCCGGAACGTCCTAACAGTCTGTAGTCCATGAGAGCAAGGATGCAGGAGGGCTGTGGATGGGTGCAGGAACGAGCGGATAGCGGATAGCGAATAGAAAGGCGGCGGCTCAGTAACGAATCTTGTTTGGGGTTTCGAGCCAGAGATGGAAGGATTCCCAGGCTTCGTCGTGCAGGAGGCAGGCGCTCGGCGTGGCGCGCTGCCCGGCGGGAAGGGAGATTTCGCGGTACAGCTTTGCGTCGTCGAAGTCGACGCGAGCGGCGTCGGCGCTGGTGTTGCCATACCAGATGCGATCGAGGTGAGCCCAGTAGATTGCGGAGAGACACATCGGGCACGGCTCGCAGCTGGTGTAGATTTCGCAGCCGCGCAGGACGTACGTGTCGAGTTGCTGGCAGGCGGCGCGGATCGCGGTGACCTCCGCATGCGCGGTGGGGTCGTTCTTCTCGGTGACGCGATTCGTGCCTTCGCCGACGATCACGCCCTGGCGCACGATGACGGCTCCGAAGGGACCTCCATTGCCGCTGCGCACGTTTTCTGAGGCGAGTGCGATGGCACGGCGCATGAATTCTGGATTCGGGCCGGGATTCACGGCACCCAGTATTTCACAAGCGATTGCGAGGCCAGGAAAAACGTAAACCCGCGCGAATGTGTGTTCAGCATCGCGGCGTCCGGTAAGCTGGCGTGTGTCTTTTTGATCCTGTGCTCGGAGGTTCTGAATGAAGTCGCTCCGCAATGCTCTTCTGTGTTCGTGCGCCTTGATGCTGGCATCGGTCTTCCCTGCTGCGCTGTTTGGGCAGGAAACGGGTGCGACGGTTCAGTCTCCGGATCAGCGGCTGCGTTTGCAGTTTGCGGTGGTGGGCCGTGGTGAGCCGGCGGGGGGCGCGGGGCAGCTTGTGTATTCGCTCACGGTGAACGGCAAGCCTCTGCTGGTGAACTCCGGCCTGAGCCTGAACCTGGCCGGAGGGCCGCCGCTGGGGAGGCAGGTGCGCATGGTGAGCGCGACGCCGGGATCGGGGGTTGACGACTACGACGAGATCGCCGGGAAGACCAGCCATGTCCATGATGCGTGGAACAGCGTGACGGTGAAGGTGACGGAGCCCGACGCGCCGAAGCGCTCGATGACGGTGGAGGCGCGCGCGTACAACGGGGCCGTGGCATTCCGGTACATCGTTCCCGGTGACGCGAGCCACGATGAGTTTCGGCTGCACGACGAGCAGACGGAATTCAATTTCGACAAAGATGCGACGGTGTGGGCACTGGAGCTGCCGAATTTTCGCTCGTCGTACGAGAGCGAGTACGTGCGGGTACACATCAGTTCGCTGGGCGCGCAGGTCGCCGAGCCAGCCAAAGCGCTGGT
>DASSKX010000395.1:0-3112 GCA_035689925.1 Acidobacteriaceae bacterium | reverse complement strand
GGGCGTAAGTCTTCAAGTCGGGATTGACGGGGACGTTGATAGGAATATCGGGCACGGGCTGCCATGCGCTCAGCCAGCGCAGGATGACAACGCTGCCGAGAAGCCCGATCATGCCACCGGTGATCGACACCAGAACGGCTTCGGTGAGCAATTGTCGCACGATGAGGGCCCGACGCGATCCCAGCGCCATGCGCACGGCGATCTCGCGCGCGCGATCGGCTGTTCGGGCGGCAAAGAGGCTGCCGAGGTTCGCACAAGCTGCGAGGAGGATGAGCCCGGCCAGGAGCATGAGTCCGGCCATGAAGGCACGGGCCGGACGGCCCAGGGTGTCGCCGACGAGACCAGGTCTGGCGAGGGTAAAGCTGAGGCCGTCGTCGTCTTTCACATAGGCTTTGGCCAGCGAGGTCGCGATGCGGTTCATGTCGGCCGTGGCCTGCGATGGCGTTACGCCCTGCTTCAGGTGGCCGATGACCCACATGGAATGAGAACCGCGATTCGGCAGCGGATCCCATCCGTCGAGTTGCTCCTGATCGACAAGCGGCATGAAGAGCGCCGGCGCGAAGAAGAGTTCGGTTCCGCGGAAGCTCTGCGGCGTGACTCCGAGGATTGTGTACGGATGTTTGTTGATCTCGACGGTCCTTCCAACAGCGGAGGGATCGGCGTGGAAGTGGCTGTGCCAGTAGGCGTAGGTCAGCACCACGAAGGGCACGCTGTTCTTGCCGTGCTCATCGGAGGGCGAGTAGAAGCGGCCGAGGTAAGGCTTGATCCCGAGCACATCGAAGTAGTTGCCGCTGGTCATATACGGCCACATCGTGGAGGGATTGTTGCCGGTGTCGATTCCGGCCGCGCCCATGATGTTGTAGACCGCGAGGTCGTCAAACGTGCGATTTTGCGCCCGCAGGTCGAGGTAATCCGGATACGACTGAGAGGGCGAGCGATCCTGGCCGCGCTGGAGCATGTAGAGGCTGTCCGGACGGGGCACATTCAGCGGGCGCAGGACGAGCGCGTTCATGACGCTGAAGACGATGGCGTTCGCGCCGATGGCCAGCGCCAATGTCAGAACCGCGGTGACGGCAAATCCCGGTGACTTGCGCAGTTGCCGTATGGCCAGCCTGAAATCTGAAAACATCGGGACTCCCTTCCCTGTTCCGCTTCTCGTCAGGCAGGGATACGCGTTCTGGACCTTCGCCGTTCCAGGATTTTGCGCCTTCTCTGCTGAATGCGGCGTTCACTCCATGCGCAGTGTCTGCATTGGATCCACGATGGCGGCGCGGCGAGCGGGAATCCAGGCGGCGGCGAGTGCGATCGCGGTCATGAGCAGCGGAACGGCGCAGAAGGTGATCGGATCGATGACCGTGACGCCGAAGAGGAAGCTGCGCAACAACTGCGCGGTGAAGGCGGCGGCGGTCAGGCCGATGACCGAGCCTGCGAACGCGAGGGTGAGGCTCTGGCGGACCACGTCGCGCACGATTTGCCAGCGCTGTGCACCGAGCGCCAGGCGAATCCCGATCTCGCGGGTGCGCCAGCTCACGATGTAGGCGATCAGGCTGTAGACGCCGACACCGCCGATGAGGACGGCGAGCCCGCCGAAGGAGAGCAGCAGGAGCGTGAGGGAGCGCGGCGCGGACTGCGATGCGGCCACGACTTCGTCCAGCGTCTGCACGCGCGTGACGGGCACCTGCGGGCCGACGTCGGCGACGGTCTGACGGATCTGGGCGGCCGCTTGCTCGGTGGTGAGCCGGGTGCGCAACAGGACATACATGACTGGCTGCTCCAGCAGCGGGACCATCGGCGCATAGACCTCGTCGCCGAAGCCGCTGGCCAGCGTTCGCTCGCGGGTGTTATTCACGACACCCACGATGACGGAAGCCTCCTTTGGATCCCATACACCGGCCGTCTTCTCTGCGCCCACAGCGATGACGTGCTTGCCGAGGGGATTTTGGCCTGGCCACAGCTTGTCCGCCATGTGCTCGCTGATGACGACTGCCCTGCTGGCGCCGGAGGAATCCTGATCGTTCAGCAGCCGTCCGCGGACGAGTCCGATGCCCAGCGTCGCGAAATAGCCGGGGGAGACGGTGCGCCCATCCGCCAGCAATGCGCCCTGTCGCGGCTCGCGAGGATGGCCCTCCGCGTCGTAGACGTAATTGCCGTCCTGCGCGTGGAGCGGGAGCTGATCCGTCAGGGCGACGCTCTCCTGTCCCGGAATGCCGTGCAGCCGCTTCAGGAGCGTCAGAAAGAATTGCTGGCAATGTCCGCGCAGAGGAGCGCTGCTCCCGGCGACGATGGGGGGACACGTGGTTGCGTCGAGCGACACCTCGGCTGTGACGATGCGATCGGTGCGGAAGCCTGGGTTCACCTGCGTAAGAGTCCAGAGGCTGTGGAGCATGAGGCCGGCCGCCGTGATGACCACGACGGACAGCGCAATTTGGCCCACAACCAGGAGCATGGATACGCGGAACTGTCCGGCCCTGCCGGCGACGCTGCGGCTCCCCGCGTGCAGCGAGTCGCGGAGGTTGGGGGAGGCCATCTGCAAGGCTGGAATCAGGCCGAAGAGGAAGCCGGTGACGACCGAGGCGGCCGCCGCAAACAGGAAGACAGACCAGTGCAGCGACACGTCACTGAGGCGGGGCGTGTCGGCCGGCAGAAGCCCGACGAGCGCCTGCAGACTGGTGACGGCGGCGATCAGTCCCAGAAGGCCGGCGACGGCGCCCAGTACAACGCTTTCGGCGAGGAGTTGGCGCACCAGACGCGCACCGGAGGCCCCGAGGGCGCTGCGAACGGCGATTTCGCGCTGCCGCCCTGCGGCTCGCGCCAGCAGCAGGTTGGCGACATTCGCGCAGGCGATGAGCAGCACGAGCGCGACGGCGCCGAGCAGGAGGAGCAGCGGCGTCCGGACGTCGCGGACCATGTACTCCTGCAGCGGCGTCGCCAGCACTTCCCACCCCCGGTTGCTGTCCGGGTTCGTCTGCTCCAGCCGCTTCGCGATCGCCGCGAGATTGCCGCGGGCGCGCTCGACAGGCACGTCCGGCTTCATCCGCGCGATCGCCGCCAGATAGTGGCTGCCGTGCAGCGTGCGCTCCTCCGCCGAGAACGCCATCGGGATCCAGAGCTC
>DASSKX010000394.1:0-8009 GCA_035689925.1 Acidobacteriaceae bacterium | reverse complement strand
GTGGCTGCTTTCCTCGCCGTCTGCCGGCGTGATGCCCGGGCCGGCTACATAGGGGTGATTCCGGAGCCGTGCCAGTTCCTGCGCGATCCCTTCCGGCGGCAGCGTGAAATCCACGCATCCGGCAGCAATCGCGCTGGCGGGCATGCCGTCGCACTTGGCGGACCGCGTGTCCTGTGCAAAGGTGATCCCGCCCTCTCCCTTGATTGCCGTCAGCCCCAGCGTTCCGTCGGAGGCGGTGCCGGACAGGACGACCCCGATTGCGTTCGGACCGTGCTCCGCCGCCAGCGAGCGGAAAAAGATGTCGATGGTCGCGGCTACCGGACGCGGTGTTTGCCGGTCGCTGATATGCAGTTTTCGATTTTCGAGTGTCAACTCGCAGTTGGGGGGGATCACATACACGTGATCCGGCCGAACCTCCATTCCCTCTTCGATCTGCACAACCGGCATCGATGTCGAACGGGCCAGAATCTGGGCGTACGCGCTCTCCCGCGCGGGGTCCAGGTGCGGCACCAGCACGTATGCCATTCCAAGGTCCGCCCGGAGCGACTGGAACAATGCTGTGTAGGCCTCCAGCCCGCCGGCGGAGGCGCCGATCCCGACGATGGGGAAGCCGCTGCGCTGCGCGCCGGCATCGCTCGCCCGTTCCTGCGGTTCCGTCGAATTGGTCCCTGCGGAGTGATCCATCTGGGTTGAATGCCTGGAGCAACTGCGGTGTGGAGGAGAAACGGCCCAACGAAGAATAAGAAAAAGCAACCGTTTCGTACGGAATTATAGCCGCACGACAGCGATGCAAAGTCACTTCGAATGGACAGGAAGAAAGGACGCAAACTCGCAACGCGCGAAGTTAGTGTTCTTTGTGCATCCTTAGTTCAAGCACCTGGCGCCTGAGCTCAGCCAGCTGCTGCCGGACTTGTGTAGCTAGCTCAATATTGTTTTCGTGCAGCTTCCGCGCGGTTTCGATCTGCGCATGGAGCCACGCGAGCTTGCTGTACTGAGGAACTGAGCCGTTCCCGTGATGATCGTGCTGCTGAGCCCGGCTGGTACAGCGGAGCGCCAGCCACGCATCCAGATCGCTCGGCCGCGCGAGAACCGCCTTCTTGTTCGATCCCTGAGGACGACGGACCGGGAGGCCGAAATCCATTTCCCACCGTTGCACGGTGCGAACGCCCTTACCCATGTAGCGGGCGATATCTTTCCAGGAGGTTAGAATCGCTGTGTTCTGCGAAACCGTCTGGGTACCCATAAGACGCTCCAATTGCCAGAGTAGAGAGAATTTTGGGAACCAAAATTCGGGACAGGGGTTTTGACGTCGTGCAGAACAGCTATGGATGCCCGAGAGGAGCCCAAAATTACGCCTCGTTATATCACAGATGAATCACCCTGTTCTGTTAGGTGGCTATCTTTATTTGACGCGATCACATCTCAGTTTTAAAGGCAGGAAACCTGAGTGCATCGCGATCTGATCGTGATCGGCGCATCCGCCGGTGGGATCGAAGCTCTGCAGAACCTCTTTGGTCGCCTCCCTTCTGATCTGCCCGCCGCCATCCTTGTGGTCCTGCACACCTCGGGACGCAGCAGCAGTCTGCTCCCGCAGATCCTGGGGCGTTCCACCCTGCTCAAAACCAGCCACCCCCAGGACGGCACTCGAATCCGCCACGGTCAGGTGTACATCGCGCCACCCGATTTCCATATGCTCGTTCAGGGCAACCGCATCCGTGTGCTCCAGGGCCCCCGGGAAAATCTGCACCGCCCCGCCATCGACCCCCTCTTCCGGTCCGCCGCGCTTTCCGCCGGTCGGCGTGTCATTGCCGTAGTCCTTACCGGAATGCTCGACGATGGCACCTCCGGGCTCATGGTCGTGAAGGCGCACGGCGGAGTCCCGATAGTCCAGGACCCGCAAAGCGCTATGTTTTCTGCCATGCCCCGCAACGCCCTCGAGCAGGTGCCCGATGCCCGGGTGCTGCCCCTTGAGGCAATCCCAGCCGAGTTGGTACGGCTGGTCCGCGAAGAAATCCCCGCTCCGCAGGAATCCGCCGAGCACCCCGGCTCACTCGAAGAGAAAGAAACCAGGCTTCTGGAGATGGAAATGCCGCAACTGGAGAACGACGAGCGTCCTGGACAACCCTCAGCGTTCGCCTGCCCCGATTGCGGAGGTGTCCTTTGGGAACTGGAAGAGAACGGCTTCCTCCGGTTCCGCTGTCGCGTGGGACACGCCTTCACCGCGCGTCACCTCACCGTCGAACAGCAGCAGGCCATCGAGACCGCCCTGTGGTCCGCCTTGCGCGCTCTCGAAGAAAGCAGTGGCCTTTACAAACGGCTGGCCGAGCGTTCCACCGGTTTCGGCCACATCGAGTCTGCCGAGCAGTATCGGGATCGCGCCAATAACACCGAGCAGAACGCCCGCGTGCTGCGGGAATTCCTGGTTCATGTCCATGAGGGGGCTGACGAGGCGGCTGACTAGCTCACCGCGCTCATCACGGCTTGGCGCCGGTCAGCCGCAGGCGAACAAACAGCACGAATCCCGCAGGGTCCGCCCCGTACAACGGCCTCAGTTGCGAACCGGGTTTATAAAACGTTCCCTGTGCACCGAGCGCACTGTCCAGGTGCGATACGTGTCCGATGTCCCGGTCGTAGCCGAACGTGTACGCCTGCACCCGTCCCGCGGATTGCTCCTCGAAGTCTGGGGGCAACGGCTTCTCGCCCCAGATCAGTTCCGTAGTTCGGTCCGCCATCTCCAGCCGGGTGAAGGCGTAATTCCGCCGAGCGAAGCGCAGCGTCGACTCCAGCAAGTAACTGTTCTCCACCAGGCTGCCAGGCACCTCCCGTGTGCGCCCCCAGACCAGGCTTGTGACCCAGTTGCCGTCGTTCGCCAGCGGCCGGTTGTACATCACCGAGGCGGTCTGACGCTTCTGGTCGCTGCCGGGATTGAGCGCCTCCGGGCTGTGCAGCCGCCCAAAGGAGTACTGCGCACTCCAGTTCTGCGCAGGCTGAACCGTAGCCCGTACCGACCACGAATCCATCGTCCCCTGCTGCATCTGCCAGCGGTGCTCGTTCGGCTCGCGTCCGTGGAAGCCGCTCGCCTCCATACGAAGCCAGCCCACGGTTAAACCGGCCGTCAGCACGTCGTCTGCAATGTGAGTGGAGTCCTGCTGGTGGTGGCCCAAAGTTGCCACCGGATTTTCGATCGCCGACGCGCGGTGGGGATACGCAATCGGCCCAATCGCCGGGTCGCCGACCGGCGCGGCATAGAGGCTCAGCAGCGCCTTGTTGCCAATCTGGAGGTCATAGAGCGCCGCTATTTCCATGATGAAATTATGCGGATGCTGGCCGTCCGCGATGGGCACTCCGTACGCCGTCTCACCCTGCTGGAAGAGCAACGGATAACGGCGATTCGTGACCGTCGCAGGTTCGAGGCTCAGCATCGCGCGAAGCGTCAGCAGTCCGGGACCGGCACTGCGCTGCGCCATGCCCATCATCCAGTTTGTCGAGAACAGCTTGTCGCCGCCCCGTGGACTTGTCTGCTGGATGTCGGTGACAAAGCCGTTCCCATGCAGCATGAACATCCACCCGCGGTGCATCGACATCAGCATGGGCGCGGGCGTGGAGTTTGGCTCGGCGCTCGTTCCTGAGGTGGAGTGCGCCTCGATCTCCTGCACAAAATTCTGAGGGGTCGCGCCCATATTCATTTGCGCGGCACACCGTCCGCTCACCACCCCGCCAATGACCGCCAGCAAAAAAAGAATCCGCATGACTTTAGAATGCCAGCGCGTGATGCCAGTACTCTGGTTTTGCATGCGCCTCTTCATCGCTATCGCGCTCTCCCCGGACGCTGCGGAAATGCTCCGCGGGCTGCGCAGTCGCCTCGCTCCACATGCGGGACACGAGGTCCGCTGGTCCGCGGAAGAGGGCTGGCACGTGACTCTCCAGTTCCTCGGCCAAACCTCCGACGAACAGGCCGGCTGCGTAATCACCAGTCTTCAAAAAATCCAGGCCTTGCCCGTTCCGATCCGTATTGAAGGTCTCGACTTTTTCGACCGCGTCGGGATCTTCCACGCTGGAGTTGTCCTCTCGCCTGAACTGCTCGCGCTGCAGCAGAAGGTCACGGCCGCGACCCGCTCCTGCGGATTCACTCCCGAAGACCGCGCGTACCATCCGCATATCACCCTTGCCCGAGTGAAGGGACGAGCCGGATCGCGCGCACTCTCCCCTTTGAAGCAGGCCCTGCGCCGGTCCAAAGAAAACCCGGTAGCGGAGTTCACCGCGGACGAGTTCCTTCTGTTTGAGTCATTCCCCGGCCCGGGAGGTTCACGCTATGAAGTCCGCGCCAGATTTTCACTGAAGGCCGATCACTGACCGCTCACGTTGGTTCCGGAATGACTCGCATCTTTCCCAAACCGAGCGCATATCCTGCGATCCCCACCGCCAGCACCACCGCTGCAAGCGCGAACGAGCCCCCGAAATTATGGGCCCGGGCAAAATACCCGGTGATGATCGGCGCAGAGATTGCGGCTAGCTGTGTGGCGAAGTTCATGATGCCGCCGATGCGTCCTACGCTCTCCCGCGGTGCGATCAACGACGGCACCGACCAGCCCACCGGAGCCATCGCGCCCAGACCCGCCATGCATACGCTGATCCATGTGACCGCCGCTACGGGAGTATGTGCAAAACGAGCACCGTAAATCCCCATGCCAAAAGCGAGTCCGCCCACCAGGACTGCCTGACGTACCAGCCACGCTCGTCGCACGCGCCGCACCAGCAGATCCACCATTAAGCCGCCGATCAGTAAATCCGTCATCGTTGCCACAAGCCAGGGAATGCTGGTGTCCATCGCCGAGTGCAGCAGGTCGAGGTGCAGCGTCATGGAAAGATACGTCGGCAGCCAGGTCAGCACCAGGTAGAAGACATAGTTGTACGCCGCGAAGCCGACCGTGCACCCCAGCACTTCTCGCTGCCGCAGGAGATAGGCCAGCGGCGCGCCATGCGCGTGCCGCAGGCCGGCCTGGGCCTCCTGCGCCTCCCACGTGCTGCGCAGCATCAGCGCCGACTCCGGCTGCGCGTTTCCTTCCTCGAGCAGCGTACGCTCGGCGTCGCTCAGCTTCGGATCCTCGCTCGGATTCCGGTAAACGCCCCAGAACAGCACGAAATACAGCAAGCTCACCACGCCGGTAAAGATGAAGCTCCAGCGCCATCCGAACCGGAACAACAGCACGCCCAGGATCGGCACGCCGATCGCTGAGGCGAATTTCGCTGCCGAATCGTTAATGGAAGTGGCGAAGCTGCGCTCACGCTCCGGGAACCAGTAGCCGACGGCCTTCGCGTTCGCAGGAAAGGTCGGGGCCTCGCCCACACCCAGCAGCAGCCGCGCCAGGAAGAATGTCAGGACGCCGGTCGCCAGTCCTGACCAGAACGAAGCCATGCTCCACAGGAACGTGGCGATCCGACCGATGCGGCGCACGCCCCACCGATCCAGCATGACGCCCACCGGAATCTGCAGCGCCGCGTACGTCCAGTTGTACGCCGACGCCAGATACCCGAAGGTGACCGCCGTGATGCCCCACTCCGTATGCAAAGAACTGAACGCGACGGAGACATTGACGCGATCGAAGAAATTGACCAGAACGCCGATGCCCAGCAGCACGGCGATCCGCCATCGCCGATGCGGCGCATGCACTTCGACGGGAGACTCGCTCACCCTCGCATTGTAGACGGCAGGTCTTTCACCTTTGCTGCGCGATCCACTGCTGGAGCTTTGGCCCTTGATCCGCCCGCAGGGTGACGCAGGTGTCAATCGCGTCCTGCGCACGCTGCAGCGCGACGTCCGATGCCGGAACTTTGTGCGTCGAGAAGAAGGTCACCACGTCCTGCTTCTTCTCTTCGCTGCAGAAGGAACTTGTGCCACTGACGAGATAAGCGCCCATCGACGTCGTCAGCTGCGCCTGCACTTTATCCCAGTTCTGCTTGATGAAGTTCCACGCCACGTCGCGCGTTTCAGGCGACTGCATGGCAATCAGCAGCTGAATAACCGCATCCTGATTGCGAACCTTGCCCGAGACGTCGTATTCCAGCCCACGCTTTTCCAGATCCGGATTACGAAACAGCGAGAGCAGCCGCAGGGCCATGTCCTGGGTCTGGGGATTCTGCGCTGTCTCATATGTGTGCTGCAGGTCGTCGAAGAAGGCTGCATCGCCATTTTCTGCGGCGATCGCCATTGCCACGTGCGCCAGGTTGGGATCCACCGAGGCAGCATCCTTCAGCGATTGCACCGCCAGTGTCTTCGCCTGCCCGATGATGTCCGTGTCCTGCCCAATCGAGCCCAGCAGCCCGAACAGCGAAGCCCGCAACTGTTTTTTGTCCGGAGAATCGGTCGGCGCCGGCTCTCCCAACCGGTCGTATGCCGGACGGAAGGTCTTCGCGACCCAGGCAGCGATCGCCTGCTTCTCCTGGGGCGTCTGGGCAATCTGCCGATCGATGGTTGAGAGCGGACGCACCGCGCTATCGATCACCGCCGGGCTCGTGTCGTCCTTCATCGCGGCAACGAGGTTGAGATAATCACCGACCGCATCGTGGTTCGAGCGCACGCCGGCCCACTTATCTCCCACCAGGCTGATACGTTCTTCCGGTGTGAGCCCGGTCTCCACCGCGGCCAGTATCCTGGCGTAGTCTGCATCGGTGAGCGCAAACCGGTAGTAGCCGCGTCCACCCGCATCCGGATAGAACACCGGCGCGTTCGGTACCTGAAGAGTTTTCTGCGGCGCATCCAGCACGTCGCATTTCGCCTGACCCGCGCCTGCCGCGAAGCAGACCGGAACTGTCCACGTCTGCTGCCCTTCGGGCTTCGCCTGTGGATTCAGGAAGAACCGCTGCTGGGTCACCTGCACCGTTCCGTTCTCCGGCTCCGCAAATGTCAGCAGGGGCTCGCCGGCCTCCGTCACATAGCTCGAGAGAACCTTGTCCACCGGTAAGTGGCTGGCCGCCGCCTGTGCGTTCCAGAAGTCTTCGGCTGTCGCATTGCCGAACATGTGCGCCTGCAGATAATCGTGCACACCCTTGCGGAATATATCCGTTCCCTCATACTGCTCGGTCATCAGCAGGACCGCCGCTGCCTTGCCATAGCTGATCGCGTCGAACATTTGGTTGATTTCTGTCGGCGTGTCGGCCCTGGCGCGGATCGCCCGGGTGATCTTCTGCGCGTCATAGTCCAGGGTCCGGTTCAGCCCTGCTGCGACGTCCTGCGAGATGTGCCACTCCGGATGCCACGCTGCGACCGGCTTGTTCTCCATCCAGGTGGCAAAGCCCTCGTTCAGCCAGATGTTGTTCCACCACTGCATCGTCACCATGTCGCCGAACCACTGGTGCGCCATCTCGTGCGCGACGACCGCCGCGACATTCTTCTTTTCGTCCACACTCGCCGTTTTATCGTCGATGAACAGATCTGTCTCGCGATACGTAATCGCCCCGAAATTCTCCATGGCGCCAGCCTCGAAGTCCGGAATCCCGATCAGGTCCAGCTTCGGCATCGGGTAGCGAATGCCAAAATACGTGTTGTAGTAGTGCAGAATGTACGTCGCCGCCGAGAGTGCGAATTGCCCGTACTGCACCTTGTCGGGAGTCCCGCAGACGCGAATCGGCGTGCCATCGCTTTTGCCGGACAGGCACTGAAAATCGCCGACAAGAAAGGCCACGAGGTAAGTCGACATCTTCGGCGTTGTCGCAAAGTGCACAGTGTGCTCGCCTGCGTACGGCCCTGCCTCATCCGAAACCACATTCGTGTTCGAGATCGCCGCGGCACCTTCCGGCGCGATCAGCGTGATGTCGAAGGTCGCCTTGAACGCCGGCTCGTCGAAGCTGGGAAACGCCCGCCGCGCATCCGTCGGTTCGAACTGTGTTACCGCCAGTCTGCGCTTGCCGGCCCTGGAAAGATAAAATCCGCGCAGCTCGTTATTCAGAATGCCCCGGTAAATAATCTTCAGCGTTAGCTGACCCGCCGGAATTTGCTGGCCAAAGCTGAA
>DASSKX010000393.1:0-9670 GCA_035689925.1 Acidobacteriaceae bacterium | reverse complement strand
TTCCCGACGGTGGTGTGGACCTCGGATTCTGGTTTCCGGGAACGACGAGAGAGTTCTCGCGCGGAATCGGGAGCCCGTCTGTTCCGCTGGTGAGGCGGCGCTACCACCCGGTCACGACCGGGTTCTCGCACACGTATCAGGTTGGATTTCGCTTTGGGAAGAGCGATTCGTTTCCGGGCATGGAGCGCGATGTGTGGCGATGGGCGTGGAAGACACTGAACCCGCCCGTGAGACGTCTCAACCTGGCAGTCGTGCGGCACACGCTGACCGATCATCTGGAGGCGCATGTGATCTCCGTGGATGACCGAGCCGGCGTGCCTTTCCTGTTTGACGCAGCGACCGGGAAACCGGGCTCGCATCGCACGCCGATCTTCACCGGCCCGAGCGGCCCTACCAGCCCTCCGCCGTATCCCGAGGAAGAGACGCAGGAGCAAAAAGCGAGTCTGGCTGCGTGGGCGCGCAGCGTGGGCGTCGATCTGGACCCATCGATGAGTGAGCTGTGGCGCTGGCCGAAGGTCAACATGGGATTCGTTTCGAAGGGGATTGAAGCGGCCGATGAGCTTTTGCGCGAAGGAGATCGTGACCCGGGCGCGCGCGGAAAGCAGATGCGGCAATCCGGGCTGGCGATTATCGAAAGCTTCATTCGCCTGGTGCCGATGTCGCCTCCGGCAGCAGCAGGTTTCAACCTGGAAACCGGAAAGCCCGATTCCGAGCCCGCCGGCATTTTCTTCCTCAGGGCTCCTTCGGAGGGCATGTACAGCTTGATCCATGCGTACCTGCGGGAGAAGCGGGAAGGGCGTGACCATGCGGATTGGCTGCACTGGTGCCAGCAACTCGCGGACTGGCTATTGACCCAGCAGCGGGAGGACGGATCCTTTCCAAGGAGCTGGAAGAACGGAACCGGAGCGGTGAACGAGGAATCTGGAACGAGCAGTTACGATCCGGTACCGCTGCTGGTGAGCCTCAGCAAGGTCACGGGCGATCAGCGCTACTTCGACGCGGCGGCTCGTGCCGGCGAATATGTGTGGGACAACTACGGTAAACATGGAGTGTTTGTCGGCGGCACAACCGACAATCCCAACATCGTCGATAAAGAAGCCGGCATGCTGTCGCTCGAGGCATTCCTTTCCCTCTATGAAGCCACCAGAGCCCCGCAGTGGCTGGAACGCGCGGAAGCGGCGGGCAACTATACCGAAAGCTGGATCTGGATTTGGAACGTACCCATGCCGATCGGCGCCGACGATGCGCAACTGCAATGGAAGCGCGGCGTATCCACCGTTGGCGTGCAGGGTATCTCGGCGCGCGGCCCGGGCGGGGTGGACGAGTATCTGGATTGGGCAGTGCCGGACTTCGCCGAGTTGTACAAAGACACACACGACGAGCATTACCTGGATGTCGCGCGCATTCTCCTGTTCGACACCAAGAACATGCTGGCGCTGCCTGGGCGCACCTACGACCTGGATGGCCCAGGGTGGCAGCAGGAGAATTGGGGAATGGGGCCGGGCCGCAGAGGATTTGGATCGCACCGCAGCTGGCTGCCATGGATTTCAGTGAACCACCTGCACAGCATCACCGGGCTGGAGGACTTCGATCCGGCTCTTTATCAGCGATTGACGAAGCACGATTGAGATCCGCGAAAATTCGGAAGGGGTATAACACAGCGGGAGGGGATCGTGGATCCATTCAACCGTCAGAGCTTCCTGAAGATGGGCACAGCGCGGAAGCTGCGGCAGTCTCTGGATCAGATCTAATCCTCTTCAAACCGAACTTCGAGAGGCTTTATGTCGAACAAAGCAGCTGATGTGCATCCGCGGCGGGAGTTTCTGAAGCTGGCCGCGCTTACCGGCGCGGCAGCGCTCGCCGGCAATTCAGCACCGGCAGGCGCGGAACAAGCAGCTACTCCGCGACCGGTGCACACGTCTGACGGCGAAAGCAAGATGGAGTTTCTTCGCGTCAGCGGCCGTCACATCATCGACAGCAAGGGGAATCAGGTTCGACTCAGGGGAACCTGCCCTGGCGGCTGGATGAACATGGAAGACTTCATCAACGGCCACCCTGGCGCAGAGCACACTCTCCGTTCGCAGATGGCGGAGGTGCTGGGTGCTGCTAAAGCGCAGTTCTTCTTCGAGCGCCTGCTTGACTACTTCTTCAATGAAGATGACATCGTCTTCCTCAGGAAAGCGGGCGCTTCTGTTGTCAGGATTCCGCTGAACTACCGGCACTTCGAGGACGATGCCGCTCCTTTCAAATACAAGGAAGCTGGTTTTGGCCGCCTCGATCGAGTGTTGAACGACTGCGAAAAGCATGGCCTGTATGTGATTCTCGATCTGCACTCGGCGCAGGGATGGCAGAACGTCCACTGGCATTCTGACAACGCATCGCGCATCAGCCTTTTCTGGACAGTGCCGTCCTATCAGGATCGCTATGTTGCCCTGTGGCGGGAGTTCGCACGCCGGTATGCGAACAGGGCAGTGATCGCGGGATACGACATCCTCAATGAGCCCTGTTCGAACAACGAGATCGGCGATTATCCCTGGAATATTGGTCCCAACTACAAACCGCGCTGGGACCGGATGAATTCTGTGTTCCGGCGAGTGGTGTCGGAGATTCGCAAGATTGACTCCCGCCACATCGTATTCCTCGAGGGCGATAACTACGCGAAACAGTTTTTCGGTTTCGAGAAGCCCTTCGACGACAACCTCGCCTACAGCTCGCACAATTACACGGTACCGGGCTTCGGCCCCGGCAAGTATCCTGGCGCCTATCCTTCCGGCGCGGCGGGCGGTTCCGAGGTGTGGGACCTGGCAAAACAGGAGCGCTTCTTTCTCGATGCCGAAGGCACGCGGTTCACTCAGCAGCATGACGTTCCGTTGTGGGTGGGCGAGTTTGGGTCTGTCTATAACGGACCGCCCGAGGAGAACCCGGATCGGCTTCGCGCCCTCGACGATCAGATTGGCATCTTCGAGCGGAATGGAGCGCACTGGACGACATGGAATTACAAGGATGTCGGCGTGATGGGCATGCTCACGCTGGACCCGGCATCTCCGTACATGCAACGGATCAGCGATCTTCTTCGGAAAAAGAGAGCGCTCGGCACGGACGACTGGATGAAGTGGCTGCCACCAACTCCGGTGAAGGACGCAACGGCAAAACTAGCCGGCGAGATTCTTCAGGTGGTGTCCGATCCGCAGATCGATCCACGACTCAACGTACGGTGCGTCAGCCAGACGCTGTTGTGCTTCTATACCGGAACGCTGATGCAGCCGCTGTATGCGAGCCTGTTCAAAGGACTATCCGAAACCGAGCTGGATCACATTCTGTCTTCCTTTTCGGCCCGGCAATGTGTGCCCAATCGAGGCCTGGTCGACGTTCTCAGCAAATACATGGCGAAGCCAGCATAGCTGCACAGCGAGCTGTGCAGGACGGGTGCGGTGGAGGATGGAGGGTTTCGCTCGACATGGAGGAGAAAAGCGATTTACTATTGGCCTCGCCTTGTAAGGCTCCTTCAGCGAACGCACTGCAGAGGCGACAGGGCGGGAGGTCCATGAAACGCACGGTTGTCGTTGTTTTCCTTCTGATGATGGCTTCGGCTGTCGCCTTTGGCGATAACTCCACCATGCCCGACGGGACGCAATTTCCCGTGTGGGAGAAGCCCCTGCACTTCACCCGGACGTACTACGTGGATGGGCAGGGCAAGAACGCCGACGACAACGGACCGGGGACGAAGGAGCATCCGTTCAGGACCATCAATCATGCGGCGCAGGTGTTACAGCCAGGTGAGCGGGTGGTGATTGCGGAAGGCGTCTATCGCGAGGAAATTCGTCCAGCTCGCGGCGGGACAGGTCCGGATGCCATGATCAGCTACGAAGCGGCTCCCGGGGCCAAGGTGGTTGTGAAGGGGTCGGCGGTGGTGACGGGCTGGCACCCGAGCGAAGGGTGGAACTTCGGCGTCGATCCGGAGACGCACCAACCGGTGAAGGCGTGGGAGCTGAAGCTTACCCCGGAGATGTTCCCCGACGGCTACAACCCGTTTGAAGTGGATAACGTGCTCGGGGATAAGACCTGGCTGCGCTACGCCGAAGACAACATGATCACGTATTTTCGCCGGCGGGGAATGGTGTTCGTCGACGGTCACCCGCTGGAGCCGGTGCAGACAGCGCGCGAGCTGGCAGGACCGTCGCCGCGTTCGATGAACTACTTCACCAAGGTCTTCTGGACGCCGCTGTTCAAGGAATTTCAGCCGGAAGCAGGCAAGGTGTGGATCGAGATGAATGGGCTCACGCTGCACATTCGTCTGGCGAACGATGATGATCCGGCGAAGCACACCATCGAAATCACGACGCGCGAGCAGTTGTTTGCTCCGGCATCGCGGTACCAGGCCTACATCCGCGTCAAGGGCATCACCTTTATGCACGCTGGCAATGGATTCCCGGTGCCGCAGCGGGGCATGGTCAGCGCCAACCGCGGCAATCACTTTATCTTCGAGGACAATACGTTCGAGTGGGCCAACAGCGTGGGGCTCGACATCGGCAATGAGGACTGGGCGGCGGCGCGGCCTCCGCAGCCGGTGGGCGACGACGTCGTGCGGCATAATGTATTCCGCTATTGCGGCATCGAGGGACTGGGCGGGACGGGCGGCCCGCAGAACACGCTGGTGGAGAAGAACCTCTTCGAGTGGATCGGCTGGCAGGACGCGGCCATGATGTCAGAGTCGGCCGGCACCAAGATGCACGTGGCCCACAACCTGCTCTTTCGCAATAACGTGGTGCGGCACATCCGGCACGCGAACGGTCTTTGGCTCGATATTGGGAATGCCAACGACCGGATCACGGGCAATGTCTTTGCTGACATTCCGGGCAATGTGAACCCGCACGCGGTGCACATCGAGGGCAGCGACGCGCTCAACCAGATCGATAACAACATCTTCGATCACCTTACCGGGGGGATCCTGATCCGCGACACGAACAACGTGATCATCGCGTACAACCTGTTCGTCGATTGCGCGGAAGTGTGCGTGGATACGGTCTCGGGCATCAACGGACCGCGGCCCATCATGGGACATACCAACGACGTTCACAACCTGATGGTGCACGACAACGTGTTCTTCAAGATGGGGCGCTCGGCCATCGAGTTCAACAACGGCAAGAACGACGCCGACGGGAACGTGTACGGAACATCGGACAATCCGCGTTTCATGCAGCCGTTTCTGCGCGTCAAGTTTCCCGAGCCGGCGGAGTGGGACAACCTGGAATCCTGGCGCGAGCAGCGCGGCTGGGACAAGAATGGCGCGATGGCGCAGATCACCGCGGATCTCGACCCGGACAAGCTGGAACTGACGATGGCGGTGAAGGGTGACGTGAAACCTGCCGCAGCTTTCAAGGGAATCGATTCGGACTTCTTCGGCCGCACGATAACAGGCGAACGACTGCCGGGCCCGTTCAGGGATCTGACGTCGACGACGGTGCGGAACATCGATCCGCGATAACCGTGCCTTGCGGATTTTGGCGATCTATGCTGAGATAAAAACTCCAACAGAGCGAACTATGCGACTCCAGAGCCCAATGTGCGATCAGCGAATCGATTCCGGTAATCAGCCGGAAGCGCTGCGAGTGCTTGTCGACGTTATGGGCTGGGGTTCCGCATGAGATAGCTCTTCTACAGCGAGTTTTCTCAGGAGCCCCGGCGCCAGGCGTCGGGGCTCCTGCTTTTGGAGCACAAGAAACGGTTTGCTCCCCGTGATTTTCAACGAAAGGAGAACTGCCATGGTGAAGTACTCGTTGAACGCCGACATGCTATCCGTGTTCCAGCGGCTGGCGGCTGCCCATCGAGGGACGGGCGCGCCGGCGACCAGGAGCGAAGAGCCGCATGCAGCTACGGCCGCTTCGGTCCGACCGGCAGCGCAGCAGCCACGAGTTGAGATTGCGCATGTGGCGCTGCGACGAAGCCAGTCCGAAACGCGTGAAGCAGTGACCTGAAACGAACCGCCGCGTGTTCACACCTGCCGATAAAGAGGCTTGATGGCGCCCCGAAGCAGGCGGAGCAGGGCGGCGGTGGCGCAGATCCGCGCCTGCGGGGAACAGCTGAGAGATTAGTGTTTAGCCGGCACGTTGGCGGGGCGCGGATTCCGGGGAGCCGTTACTCCCTGGGCGGGTAATCGTGATTTCCTGCCTGGCGGAGGAGATTTGCGAGTCGTCGTTCTGCGCGACAACTTTCTGCAGCTTCTCGTCGATCTCGCGCGCCGCGGGTTGCGCCGCCTGCGTCGTGCCGTCAGGAGCCACGTTTGCGGTAGCGCTCAGGTCGGCCGTGATGACCATCTTTAGAGTTTCGGCGTCGGGCACGTGCTTCCGGTCGCGGGCGACGAAGTTACCGCCGAAAAGGTCCCAGATGAGGTTGACCTGGCTGTCGGTATAAAGGGTCTGGATCAGGTCGATTGCCTTGGATTCGGTCCAGCCAAGCAGAACGGCAAGATTACTCAGGCTGCGGAGACCGACAACCCGCTGCTCCGGCGCGCCGTTCAGATGCGCTCCGATGGTGGCGACTTCGATGGCGCCGCGATATCCTCCGCCGCGAATCTTTGCGACATCCGGACCAATGTAGTTGAACAGCAACGACTGATCGACGAGGTCGATGATGACCACCCACGGGAGGTTGGTGCTCATCATCACATTCATGGGATCGCAGTAGGCGAGTTGCACGGTGCTTTCGATGCCAAGATCCGTCAGGGCATCGATGACACTGGATGAGGTTCCCTGCAGGACCTTCACGGGCGTGCTGCTGTCGCCTTCACTGGACTTGACGTTGAGCACCTTGTTGGCCCGATCGGAAACGATCTCGAAGAGGATCGGGATCGAGATGAGACCGATGGCAAAACCGAGGGTCGGCTGCAATGCGGGAGTAACACCGGCGGAGAGGATCGAGGCGACGGCGGCGGCAATCCAGAGCTTCAGCCACATTCTGGTGAAGGCGTCCGGGCTCAGATCGAAGTTCGTCGTCTTGCGGATCAGATCGTAGCAGTTCCAGAGATAGCTGCCGATCACGGACCACAGCACCGCTGTACCCCAGTGGCCGGCCTGGATAAACCGAACGACTTCATCATCCAGCGCCGGGGGAGGGAAGCCGATGCGCGTGGTTGCAAATACGAAGGCGGCGCATCCAGTAAGAAAATTGAGCGCCAGGGCGCTCACATATTCGCTGCGGTTGTAGTAGGTCCTGAAGAAGTCGTCGGCAATGCTCTCGGCGTCGGTCAACCCTTTTGTTGAGGGGAAACGGCCTGTGTAGCGGCTGAGGATGTCCGGATCGGAAAGGAGCGTAATCAGACTCCGCCGCTTCACAGCCACCCTACGGCGAAAATTGAGCACCGCCAGCGCGTGCGGTATTGCGAGGACAACGCACGCGATGAGCACCACCAGATTGTCAAGAAGAGCCCTCATTGGGGGAGTCCTTTCCAGCGAGACTGATGCGTCCCTCGGTCAGTTATCGCTGCTCGCGACCGTCAGGAGCACCGGGATAATGTGCTACTTATAAAGCTTCGCCTTTCTGATCGCGTACCGATCCATGGCGGCGGTGCGCTTGGCTGAATACGCGAGCAGCGCTTTCGCTGCTGGCGATTCACGGGTGCGCCCGGCGGCGTACGTCTTCTTCGCAGCGTCCAGGCCGTCGATCCACTCCCGCAGGCTCTTGCCGCTGTCGGCCTTGCCAATGTTGTGGATGGACGGAGGTTTCGAAGGATCGACCCACATGAGTTGCTGCCACTCGTCGATTTCAGTGTTCACCCAGGAGATATATCCGCCGGGCAGGATTTGCCGCGGCCCGGTCAGTGCCCCGGTGAAGCTGTAGCGGGTGCCGGCTGTCGCCATGGGATCGTAGAAGTGGGGCGTGATGAAATCGGATACCGCGATGCCGTTGATCGTGTAGGCATAGTCATTGGCTTCGCATGGATCACAGGCTTCGACCAGGTAGCCGAACTGCCCCACGCCATCCTGGATTTTGCCTCCGACGATCTCGATGGCAACGGAGGACTGCATGCGATTCCCATAGGGGTCCACGAGCATTTCGAGAATCTCGTGGCTCGCATCGATGGTCCAGGTTGGATCGTCCTTCGACGCGATCACCTTCGAATAGGGCTGCTTGTGTTTGTCGGCATGGAAGCCGCCTTCGTCGGGGGCAGGGTTTTGACCAGTTGCACCGGCCACACACCGGCGGGAAGCTTCTTGGGGTTGGGCAGATACATGACCGTAGCCGACATCGGCCAGAACTGAGGCAAGTCGCGCGTGACCTGCAGGTTCAAAGCCTGCGCGGCTGCGTGCACCAGATCCGGATCGATCTGGCCGGTCATATCCACGAGGCCCACTTGCGTCACCGTCATCATCCCTCCTCAGATACAGGTGGACTGCGGAAGAGCCGAGCACCGCAAAGGTGATGAAGAAGCGCCAGGCACGAGTCAGCCGGAAGAGGGACAGAGCGGGGGACCGGCGGCTCTCCTGAACGAGGAAAAAAGTGTTGCGACGTTACGACATGCTAATTGGGGTTGTCAAGTCTTTTAATGTCAATCTTGTAGTGTCTTAGCAGGTCCGGCTGTTGCGATACGAGAGCCGGTTCCCATGCGCGATCGGCAGATATACGCAGTTACTCTGTGCGGCGGATTCGAGGCAGAATGTACCTGCTCCAGCGTTCGAGATAGTGGGCAATCTGTTTTGCGCTGGCGCGGAGGACCGCTGATGCCTGTCTCTCTTTACGCTTCCGATTTCCAGGCGGTACTGGACGCTGCGACCGGAGCGGCGCAGCCGGCGTTTCCCTCTCCGGCAGACTGGCGGGATCAGTGGATCTACTTTCTGATGGTGGACCGGTTTAACAATGTCTCTGCTCCTCCCGCTCATCCGCCCTTCGACGATCCGGATTGCTTCCAGTACCAGGGCGGGAAGTTTTCGGGGATCAAGGCGCGGCTTGGGTATATCCGCGGTCTGGGCGCAGGCGCGATTTGGCTGAGCCCCGTTCTCAAGAACGCGATGTTCGATCAGGGCTCGTATCACGGTTATGGCATTCAGGATTTCCTGCGGGCCAATCCGTTCTTTGCCGATGATCCGGCCAATGCCGATCAGGAGTTGCGCGAGCTGGTCGATGCCGCGCACGAGGCGGGGCTTTACGTCGTCATGGACATCGTGCTGAATCATGCCGCGAATGTGTTTGCCTATGCCTCTAACCTCGGCGGCTCTGATGCGGCGTACAGCGATAACCGGATGCCGGTGGTGTGGCGCGATGCCGGAGGAGCAGCTATCGCCGGTTGGACGGCCCCTGGCGTGGTGGCGAATCCGGATGCTGACGAATTGATCTGGCCGGTTGAGCTGCAGCAGAACGAATACTTCCGGCGGCAGGGCAATCCCGCGCAGGGCGGGGATGACACGGTCGGCGACTTTCCTCCATTCAAGCAGCTGGCGACCTGGGAGCGGGATGTTCAGAATTTTCTGATTCGCGCCTATCAGTACGTCATCGCGCGCTATGACATTGACGGCTTCCGCATCGATACCCTGCGGTATCTCAAAGGGAGTCTCGCACAACTGTTTGGCAACTCCATGCGCGAGTTCGCACTGAGCATCGGCAAGAAGAATTTCTTCACGTTTGGGGAGGTGCTCGACGGCAGCGAGGAGACGGACATTGCCCGATTCATCGGGCG
>DASSKX010000392.1:0-3286 GCA_035689925.1 Acidobacteriaceae bacterium | reverse complement strand
GGGTTGGCGCTTTCCAGCTTGGCGACGACGCGGCCTTGTGCGCCTTCGGTCACGCGGTTTAACTGCACGAGCGGCGTGTTGCCGATCAGGTCCACCACAGTGGTTGCGATTTTCATCGTTCCATCCCCGGTCAAAATGTTGCAGGTCTCAAGTGTAGATGCTGGGCTCCAGTGGCGGATGCGCGATTGTCCTACTGCCCAATTTTGGCGAGCGCGGCCACAGTGTTGAGGCGGCGCTCGAGATGCCGCTCGAGCGACTGCGTGGCGAAGCGGCGGAGATCGGCGGCGCGGGCGGCGGGCCAATCCTCGGCAGCGAGGGCGGCGATGGGCGACTCGAAGATTCTGCGGGCGAGCGCGAGGGATTCACCGCTGAGGATGCGGTCGGCGGGGCGCTTGTGGCGCGCGCAGACGAGGCCATCGGACTGCGCATGAAACCAGGCGGGCGCTGCGGCGAAGGGCTCGGCGCAGACGGTGCAGTGGGTGACGGACGGCATCCAGCCGAGGAGGCGCGTCATCCAGAGCGAGAAGTAGGTGACCGGCATCCAGATGCGATTCGTGCGGGTTTGCGCGAGGACGGCGAGCAGGAGACGGAAGACGGCATCGTGCGGATCGTGGTCGGGCAGCGTCTCCTCGAGGACCTCGGCATAGAAGGCGAGGGCGGCGGCGCGAGTGTAGTCCACCGGGTCGGAGAGAGGCGAGGCGATGACTTCGCAGGCGTCGAGGCGGACGAGGTCCTGCTTCGGCTTTTCCACGTAGCTGGCGGTCACCAGCGTCATGGGCTCGAGGGCTCCGCCGAAGCGGCGGCGCGAACGGGCAGCGGATTTGGCGACGCCCTTGATGCGGCCGTGAGCGCGCGTGAAGAGCGAGACGATCTGGTCGGCCTCGTGGATGGGCCACGTTCGCAGCACGACAGCTTCGGCCTGATGAGCGCTCACAGAGACAGAGTAGACCGGCGGGGCGGTTGCCCATAACGGCGCGCAATTTCGGCCATCACGTTAATTTATGAGACAGGGCTGCGTTCCGGGCTGTAGGCTGAAGGAGAACCGCCGAACTCTCTCCAGACTGTGAGCTGTTTTCCCGGGAGCAAGTTCTCCCGCGAGGCAGGCAGTGTATTCCGGGCGCGCCCATGTCGACCGCCCGAGCAGAGTCCGCGCGGCACCGGATCCCAAAAAATTTTTGCTTCAGAGGAGAGGCATGTCGACTGAATTGCGGAATTTCCTGGCGCTCTCGTATGCAGAGCTGGAAGAACTGAACCTGAAAGCCAAAGAGCAGCGCAAAAAGCGCGTCTCTCTCGACAAGATCAAGGAAGAGCGCCTGAAGTACCTGACGGATCAGAAGGGCATCAAGGCGGTCACGGTCCTGTTCAGCGATCTCGAAGGGCGTCTGCACATGCTGGACTACGACAAGAAATTCCTGCTCGGCGCTTTCGAGAACCTGACGTTCGACGGATCGTCGATCCGCGGCTTTACGGCGCAGAAGGAAAGCGACCTGCGGCTGGGCATTGACTGGTCGTCGTTCTACTACGCGCCGGCGGATATTTTCGGCGCCGGCAAAGTGCTGGTCTACGGCGACGTGATCGACAAGGACGGCAGCACGTATGGCGGCGACACGCGCGGCCTGCTGAAGACGTTCGCGCAGGAAGCCTATGACAAGCACGGCTACACGCTGAACGCGGCGAACGAGATTGAAGGCTTCCTCTTCAATGGTATCGACGCGGAGCGGCGCTTCTTTGAGACGGGTCGCTTCGATTACGTAAACACCGGTGGGTATTACCACTCGCTGCCGGGCGATCCGCTGCGCACCTTCATCGACACGGTGGCGGAAGTGCAGCGCTCGATGGGCTTCGAGAACGAGAAGGACCATCCGGAAGTGGCGCCTTCGCAGTTCGAGATCAACTACAGCTACGGCGAAGTGGTGGCGGCTGCGGATCAGATTCAGCTGTACAAGCTGATCTGCCGTCAGGTGGCGACGCGCCTGGGCATGACGGCGTCGTTCCTGCCGAAGCCGGTGGTCGGCGTGAACGGCAGCGGCATGCACACGAACGTCTCGATCAGCAAAGACGGCAAGAACCTCTTCTGGGATCCGAAGGGCGAGGAGAAGCTGTCGAAGGCGGGCTGGGAGTTCGTGGACCGCATTCTGACGCACGGCAACGACATCTGCCTGCTGCTGAACTCGAGCGTGAATGCGTACCGCCGTCTCGATCCGCACTTCGAAGCGCCGAACCAGATCAAGGCGTCGGCGGTAGATCGCGGCTCGATGATCCGCATTCCGATCGGCAACGAGCGGTCGATGCGCGTCGAGGTGCGCTCGGTGGCTCCGGATTCGAATCCGTATCTGGTGATGCTGTCGGTGTTCAAGACGGGCATTGCGGGCGATACGTCGAAGCAGGAGAATTTGCGCCAGGCGGAGCGATACCTGCCCGACAACATCTACACGGCGATTGAGAACTTCCGCAACGCCACGTGGACGACGAAACTGTTGGGCGAGGACGTGAAGGGCCGCTACGCCGACCTGAAAGAGGCCTCGGCGGATCGGTGCCCGCGGCTGCTCGGGACCTTCGTGAAGCCGTCGGAGGTGCAGTTCCATCACGAGGTGTACAACCAGTTTTTGTGGAATCAGTTCTGAAGGAAGCCGGTAGCCTGTAGCAAAAGGAAACGCCCTGGTCATGGACTGGGGCGTTTTTGTTTGGGGCGAAAGTGCCTGGGTCAGGAGCCAACGAAGCGGGCGTAGAAGGTGCGGGCGACGGCGATGTCGCTGGTGCCCTGGATGATGGCGCGGCCGTCGGCGAAGAGATTCATGACGGTGCCGTTGCGTTCGAAGCGGAGGAGCAGGTCGTTGCGGCGGACGGAGCCGTGCGGGCGCAGGCGCTCTTCCATTTCCGCCAGGTCGAGAGGGCGGGCGCGCTCGTGAATCTGGACGGAATTGCGTCCGCAGAGGGTGATGTGCGGGCGGCCTTCGCCGCGAAGGTAAGCAAAGTCGCGATCGCCGCAGACGGAGCAGTCCGGCCGGGGAGTGGCGGCGGCGACTTCGCTCCATTCATTGGTCCACAGATCGCAGGAGAGCAGGGTGGGGCGCATCTGGGAGCGTGCGCCGGTGAGGAACTTGAGGGCTTCGGTGACTTCGATGGAGGCGGCGAGATTGACGGCGGTGTTCAGGATGCCGGCGGTGTCGCAGGTTTCGACGGCGCCTCCCGGGGGCTGCGGAAAGATGCAGGCGAGGCAGGCCGTTTCGCCGGGAAGGATGTTCATCGTAACGGCGTAGGAGCCAACGGCGGCGGCGTAGATCCA
>DASSKX010000391.1:0-5433 GCA_035689925.1 Acidobacteriaceae bacterium | reverse complement strand
CACAGCGCTCTGGTTCGGACGCTCTCCTCCCGATCCGCGCTCCATCGGGCCGAGCAACGCGGTGCCCTCGGCAAGCACACGATTGCGGCCGGCGCTGTCCAGACGCCGCCATGCGCCCCAATCAAAGCGGAACATCTGGTGGAGAAGGCTGGAACCGTCCAGCGTGAGCGGAAACGGGGGTATTTCGGGCAATTCAGGCCTCCAGGGTGGCTCGCTTTATTCTACGGGAGCGAAGACGAAAGAACCCCTGAACTGTCACCGTCGGGAAATCGCCTCATCTGCGTAGAATTGTGCGATCTCCGTTGCATATTTCTCTGCGATCACCCGGCGCCGCAGCTTCATGCTGGGGGTCAGCACGCCGGTTTCGAGTGTCCACTCCTCGGCCACCAGGCAGAACCGTTTGATCGTTTCGAAATTGGCCAGGCTGGCGTTGATTGCGTCGATGATGGCCTGATACTCGGCGCGGATCCTGGGGTGTACCACCAGTTCCTCCCGCCTCTGCACCGACACGCCCTGCTGCTGCGCCCAGGCCTCGAGCGCCGCAAAATTCGGAGCGATCAGCGCCGACGCGAATTTGTGGCGATCGCCCACCAGCGCCGCATTCGCGACCAGCACGCTCGCCTTCAGCTTGTTCTCAATCGGCTGCGGAGCAATAAACTTGCCGCCGGAGGTCTTCAGCAACTCCTTCTTGCGGTCCGTGATGAACAGGAAACCGCCGCCGTCGATGCGTCCGATATCGCCAGTGTGGAACCAGCCTTCTGCGTCAAACACCTCGGCGTCTCCGCGGCCCTTCCAGTAGCCAGGAAAGATGCTGGGCCCGCGTACCAGCAGTTCCCCATCCTCGGCCATGCGGCATTCCACGTTCGAGAGCGGCCTGCCCACCGATCCCATGCGATTGGCGTTGGGTGTGTTGATGGCAATTACGGGCGAAGTCTCCGTCAGCCCATAGCCTTCGAGGATGCGAATGCCCGCCGAAGCAAACCAGTGTGCCGTGTCGAGACCGAGCGGCGCTCCGCCGCTGACAAAATAACGCACGCGGCCGCCGAATCCCGCACGCAGCTTCTTGTAGACGATCGCGTCAGCCAGTTTCCAGCTGAGCGAGCCAGGCTCTTTGCCGGCCGCGACTTCCTCGCGATGTTTCTGCCCGCCGGCGAGCGCCCACCCGAAGAGCCGCCTTTTCACGCGAGACTCGGCGGCCCGCAGCTCCGCTACCTGCCGAACCTTCTCGTACACTCTGGGCACGGCGACCACGATGGTCGGCTGAATGCTGGTGAGCGCCTGCGGCAATTGATCGAAGGCCGAGCAGTACGCGATCGTGACGTTTTGCGCGTACAGCGCATAATCCACATGTCGTGCCGTGATGTGCGACAGCGGCAGGAACGAGATGCACGAGTCCGCGGCATTGAATCCAAATTCCGCAGTCGAGTAGTTTAGATTGCTCGCGATGTTGCCGTGCGTCAGCATCACGCCTTTCGGCTCGCCCGTCGTTCCCGACGTATAGATCAGCGTGGCCAGGTCGTCGGGCTGGATACTGCGCGCGGTCTCGTCGAAATTGGGATCGGCAGGAGTGCCGAGCAGGGAAGAGAAGGTCTCCGCATTCGGCAACTGCTCGTCGTCCATCACGACCACGCGCTCGAGGGTGGTCCTGCCGGTAATCGAGGCAATCTTCTCGTACTGCGCACGCGTCGAAACGAAAATCGCGCGGCACTCGGCGTCCGCGAGCAGTTGGCCAATTTGATCCGCGAGCAGCGTCGGATAGAGCGGGACATCCACCGCCCCGAGCGCGAGGCAGGCGAAATCCGCAACGGCCCATTCCCAGCGATTCTCCGACAGGATCCCGACCCGGTCTCCCTTGCCGATTCCCCACGAGCGCAACGCGGCGGCGACGGCCCGCACCCGCCGGCCAATCTCAGTAGAGGAGACAGGCTGCCACCCGGCCGCACTCTGCTGCACGAGCACAGCGCGTTCACGATGGCTCGCTTCGATGGTGAAAAAAACGTCGTTGAGCGTTCTCAGCTGGAGCACGGCGCGGTCCACTCTATCCGAGCAGCGTTATCGGTGCAAGATGACGGGGCTCATGCCGATTCTGCCTGCGCGACGGTCCCCTGGAGCCCCAGGGCTTCTGCGTTGCGGCGCATCGCGTCGATGCAGAACGCGATGTGCTCCTCCAGCGGAACGCCGAGTTCGGCTGCACCCTTGACGATGTCGTCCCGATTCACGCCGCGTGCGAAGGCCTTGTCCTTCATCTTTTTCTTCACGCCGGCCACATCCACGTCACGGATCGACTTCGTCGGTTTCACCAGCGAGCACGCCGTTAGAAAACCCGCCAGTTCATCGCAGGCGAAGAGTGCCTTCGCCAGATGCGTCTCCCGCGGCACGCCGGAGTACTCCGCGTGGCCGAGGATCGCTGTCCGGATCTCCTCCGGCCAGCCCTGCTCTTCGAGAATGCGATTACCAACGAACGGATGCTCCTCGAGCGACGGGTGCTTCTCGTAATCGAAATCATGCAGCAGCGCGGTTGCGGAATACCTTTCCAGCAGCTCGTCGCGACCGTCGCCGCTGAGGCCCCGTGCGTCGGCTTCGCGTTCTCCGTATGCGCGAACGCAGCTCTCGACTGCGAGCGCATGCTTCAGCAGACTCGGCGATTGCGTGTGTTCGTTGAGCAGCGTCCAGGCGCGCTCGCGATCGAAAGAGGAACTGGCTGGCATGGCAGAACTGCTCCTTTGGTTTTTCCTGGTTTTCTTCCGGAAGACTCACAGTTTTCACTTGACAAGAAGGATACTGTGCCCTCAATGTAGTGCAAAGGTCGGCTTCGAAGTGCCCACAGTAACGCACTCCCGAACCACCCGGACCGTCCGCTCTGGCGTTCCGTACAATTTATGGCAACTACCTTAGCAAGCATTGAGGCCCGCGAGGTACTGCGTTGCGACCACTGTAGTCTGGTGCAATTCCGCACGTCGAATTCACTCTGCAGACGTTGCCACAAGCCCCTCGAGATCGATGAACCGGAGCCTCTGGCTCCTCAACTGGTCACCCCAGCTTCTGCAGGCATAGAAGAGCCGGAAGGCATCGACGTGGCTCGTGCCGTACGGGAAGTTCGCCGCGCCCGCAACCTCAGTCAGCGACAGCTTGCCGGCCGTATGCTGGTGCCGCGCACCTACATCTCGAAAATTGAAAACGGCAAGGCGGTTCCGACGCTCTCTTCGCTTGAGCGCCTGGCCCACGCTCTCGAAGTGGACATCTGCGAACTCCTTCGCGATGGACGCAGTCGGCGCGCACGGGAAGCCGCGGCCCTGATGTCGGATCCTTTCCTCTCGGAGATTGCTCCGCTGATCGCGCAGCTCGATGCGTTCCAGCGGTCCATGTTCCTGAACCAGGTGCGCGAGCTGGCTTCAGGACGCCGCCGTCCGGCCTGACCGGAAGGTGACAAGACCGAAATGCGCTGACGCCGCGGCCTGCTCCGGGGCCGCGGCGGTCACGTATAATCGGCAGAGGTGATTGCCCCGGTTTGCGCCAGGCGCTGCGAAGGAGCACACCGCGCGAGAGCCTGCCTGTTCCCGAGGAAGCCTCTCGAAAGGACCCGTTGTCACTCGATTCCAGCCGAGTTCATGAGCTTCCGCCGGACGAGGCGGCTGTCTACCACCGTCTTGATCCTGAGCGTCTGCCTCATCACGTCGCTATCATCATGGACGGCAATGGCCGCTGGGCGGGCAAGCGCAGCCTGAAGCGTTTTCTGGGTCATCAGCAGGGTGCGGAAGCCGTGCAGTACGTCGTCGAAACCGCATCCCGCATCGGACTCCCCTGGCTGACGTTGTATGCGTTTTCGCTCGAGAACAACCTCAGGCGCCCACGGACCGAAGTCAACTTCCTCATGCGGCTGCTGCGCACCTATCTCACCAACAACGTGCAGCGCATGAACGACAACAACGTGCGTATCCGCTATATCGGCCGCACGGCCGACCTGCCGCACGAAGTGCAGGAGCGCATGCACTGGGCTGCCGAGGCGACGAAACGAAACACCGGAACGACCCTGACCCTGGCCCTGAACTACGGCGCACGATCCGAGCTGACAGACGCCTTCCGCGGGCTCTGCAATGAGGTGATGAGAAAGGGGCGGCGGCTCGAGGATCTCGACGAGTCGGATATCCACCGTCACCTCTACACGGCGCACATGCCCGATCCCGATCTGCTCATCCGCACCTCGGGCGAGATGCGCATCTCGAATTTCCTGCTCTGGCAGATCGCCTACACCGAGATCTTCGTCACCAATCGTCTCTGGCCGGACTTCCGCGGCATTCACATGCTCGAGGCCATCGAGGACTATCAGCGCCGCGAGCGGCGCTACGGCGGGCTGAATGACGGCTCCGAGTCGGACGACGTCGAGAGCTTGCCGGTGAACCAGTTAGTCGCCGGCCGATAAGTCGAGCTAAAAAGAAAGGCGCGTCGCTCGGCGAGGCGCCTTTTCATTTGCTCGAACGTCTCTATTCGGGCGAAGCGCCCTGCGGAGCCACCAGCACCCTCTGCGGAGCGTCCACCTTCACATTGTGATCGCTGGTTTTCACCTTAAGCGTCTGGACCTCCGCTCTGCCCTTTAGCGCAGCCGTGAACTGCAGTTCGTACTGATTATTGAACCTGCGGTTCAGGTCCTCGAAGTACGGCTCGAAACTGACCGGATTGCCCATCCCCTGCCAGTAGCTCTTCCCGCCCGTTGCCTCGTCGACCTGCAGCAGCAGATTCTGTCCGGCGTTGTTGGCGTACTGGCTGCGATCCGCGCGGCCGTTGCTGGCCCAGTAAATGGAATAAACGACGAGATGCGCGCGCACCGAGTCGTTGATCGCGGCCTGGACGTAGGGATCCTCGGGATCGTAGCGGCGTTCGTAAAGATCGACCCCGTCGGTGATCATCAGCACCTCGCGACGCGCATTGGCGTCGTTGGAAGGCCAATGCTTCGCCAGATCGGAGAGGCAAAAATAGGGACTGGCAGACATGCCTGCCTGTCCCAGTGGCAGACGCAATCCCTGAATTGCGTGTGCGTGGTCGGCAGTGAGCGGGCCGGCAAGAGCAGCCCGGCCGTTCTGCATATAGGCGAACGCCGCCTTCACGTTGGGCGGAAGAAATGTCACGAATTTCTGTAACTCGCCCATTTCCTGTCCCAGGCTGGTTCGTGCGCCGCTGTCGATCAGGATCACCAGCTCAATGTCCGACGCCGGCCCGCGCAGCGGTTGCCAGTTCGTCACCTGCGTCTGTCTCCCGTTTACCTCAATCCGAATCGTCTGCTGCGACACGTCGGCGGTCGGCTGCTTATCGTTCCTGGGCAGAGCAGTGACGATGGCCCGTCCCTGTCCCTGATTTTCGTTTTGGGCATGGCCAAAGGGAGCTGCAAAGCCAAGGCACACCAGCACGGCTGGACTCAACAGCGATTTGTTCCTCATG
>DASSKX010000390.1:0-2438 GCA_035689925.1 Acidobacteriaceae bacterium | reverse complement strand
ACAAGCTCGGCGAGTGGGACCCGTACACCTTCTCGCTGCTCACCGAGATCGCAGGAACCGTCCAGTTCAAGGACCTGCAGGAAGGCGTCACCCTCAACGAAGAAGTCGACGAAGTCACCGGCCTTTCCCGCCTCGTGGTTTCCGACTCCTCCGACGAGAAGCGTCAGCCCGCCATCCTCATCAAGGCCGCTTCCGGCAACAAGCGCTACCTCATGCCTAGCCGCGCTCACCTCATGGTGGCCGACGGCGACGAGGTCTTCCCCGGCGACATCCTTGCCAAGATCCCGCGCGAAACCACGCGCACCAAGGACATCACCGGCGGTCTGCCCCGCGTCGTCGAGCTCTTCGAAGCCCGCAAGCCGCGCGAAACCGCCATCATCTCCGAAATCGATGGCGTCGTTCGCTTCGGCGAGGTGACCAAAGGCCAGCGCCGCATCTATGTCACGGCCGACAACGGCGAGGAGAAGGAATACTCCGTGCCGCGCGGCGTGCACATCAACGTCCAGGAAGGCGAGCGCGTTCGCGCCGGCGAGCCGCTCATGGATGGTCCGCTCAACCCGCACGACATCCTCGCCGTCCTCGGCGAGAAGGAGCTGCAGGCTTACCTGGTCAACGAAATCCAGGAAGTCTACCGCCTCCAGGGCGTGGCCATCTCCGACAAGCACATCGAAACCATCGTCCGGCAGATGCTCCGCTGGGTGAAGATCGAGGAAGTCGGCGACTCCAGCTTCCTGCTCGAACAGCAGGTCGACAAGTTCCGCTTCCGCGAAGAGAAAGACCGCGTGATCGCCAACGGTGGCCGTCCGGCAGTCGGACGCCCGCTGCTGCTCGGCATCACCAAGGCCTCGCTCTCCACCGAATCCTTCATCTCCGCGGCGTCCTTCCAGGAGACCACGCGCGTGCTCACCGAGGCTTCCATCAACGGAGCCGTCGACAACCTGCGCGGCCTCAAGGAGAACGTGATCGTCGGCCGCCTCATCCCCGCCGGTACGGGCATGGAATACTACCGCAACGTCCAGCTCTCACCGGAACTGGAAGAAGCGGCAGCCAAAATCCAGCAGGAAGTCCAGACCGCCTGGGAAGAAGCCGAGCGCGAGCTCGAAATGATGCGCCAGGAAGGCGAAGCCGAAGAAATGGCCGCCTCCGAATAACCGCAATCACCACCACAACCAACGAGCCCGGCCTCCGCGCCGGGCTCTTCTTTTTGATCCCGTCCGAGCGCAGCGCACAGCACGCAAGCAAACAGGACCGCTTGCGAGGCAGGCAACTCCCGTGTCAGCGCCGTTTGCTCCTCAAGGATTCGATTTCTCCTTCGAGTTGTTTCACGAAATCACCGCCCCAGCGCAGCGCGAAGCCGTGCAAGGTGATGCCAGCTGTGCCGCAGCGCATGATCCTCAATGACGAACTGCGAAGTGACCGGCGCACCGAAGCTCAGCGAGAACGGCGCCGCCCGGTCCAGTTCCTCATCGGTGAACGCCCGCACCGCGGCAGCGGCCTCACGGCTGTTGCGCCGCAGAAGCTCCAGCGCGGCATCCTTCGTCACGCCCGCATGATCCTGAGCATGCCCGGCGTTCATCTCGGCGACAGCCTCCCACGTCACGTCCTTCACTGCGTTACCCGCGGCAATGGCCCGCGCCACCTCGATTTCAATCGGGTACACGCTGGCCACGTGGTGCACGATGACCCCGGCGCTGCGGCGGTCTGTCCCCTGCACCGACCCCGGCCCACGCCACTCCGTATCCGACAGCGTCTCCGCAAATGCAGCCAGCCCGTCCGCTCCCTGCTCAATGCGACTTGCCAGTAACTCAGAACGACGACTCATACAATCTCCTTCTTGTGTTCATGCGATGGGGGGAATATACCGGGTGTGCGCCGCACAACCGCGCCGTGCAGGACGAGTGCGCTCGCCTCCGCACACCAGGACGTGCAAGGTAGAGGCAGGGCATACGATAAGAGCAGCGAGAGCGTGGCGGCCTGTGTTCCAGATCACCACGCTTCTGGCAAATCTCGCCGCAGTTATGACTTGTGAAACCGGACCGACATCTTCGAGGGTGAGGGCGCCGGCGTAATATCCGTCTCGTTCACGGTCTTGCCGTCAGAGCTGAGCACGAAGGTGTTTTCGCGCGCCACTTTTCCGTCGTTGCTGTAGGTCACCTTCAGGGCACGAGGTCCGTCCTGCTTCACCGACATCGTGCGCGTTCCCGAGATCGTCGTCGGCGTGCCATCGAGCTTGCAGGTGACTGGCTTGTCGTTGTCCGTCTCCTTGAAATCGACGCTGTCGCCGTTGATCTGGATGCTAAGCACTCCGGTGTCCTGCGACTCCGTGAAAGCAGTTTCCTTCCATGTACCGGACAGGGCCGGTCCGCCCGCAATTCGCCTGGACTTAGACGTGATGCTGTAAGGGCTGCTGCCGTCTGACGGAGTCACGTCAATGGTTC
>DASSKX010000389.1:0-8141 GCA_035689925.1 Acidobacteriaceae bacterium | reverse complement strand
CCACACCGCATCCGTGAACCTATCCCAAAACGTCAGCGCGATCGAGCCGCCGATGCACAGCAGACCTGGCGTGAACAGTGACCAGTTGATCCGCTTCTCGGCCTCGGAGGTCTCCGGCATTTCATCCACCTCGGCGGACCTGTCGCTGGGGCCGCGATCGCCCATGCCCAGAAATACGCGCAGGCCCACGCGCAGCACGGCCGCTCCGGTCAAAGCGCCGGCAAGGATGAAGACTGCTTCGGCCCAATGGGCATGCGAGGTGACCATGGTCTCGCCTATCTCAAGCGAGAATCCCGGCGCGGCGGCCAGCCCAAGCCCGCCGAGGAACCAGACGAGCCCCGTCCACTTCAACCCCCTGCCGCGGCCAAAGAGAGCCGGTTCGCTGATCGTGCGAAAGCGATGCAGCACCACGCCCGACGTAAAGAACAGTCCTGACTTCACCAGTGCATGTGCCGTCAGATAGACAAACAGTCCCGTCAGCGCATGTTTTGACCACAGCCCAAAAGCCAGCGTCATCAGCCCGGTGTGGCTCACGGTAGAAAACGCGAGCAGCCGCTTCAGGTGATGCTCGGCAAAGCACATCATCGCGCCCCAGAGCGCCGAGAACCCGCCGAACGCGACGAAGATCCAGTGCAAATGCGTAGTCGCTACGCAGCCCTGGAACACAGTCGCATACACACGCATGGCTCCGAAGAGCCCAAGCTCCACCATCAGTCCTGAGAACAGCACACAGACCGGCGTTGGCGAGACGGCGTGCGCGTCCGGCAACCAGAAATGAAACGGAACCGTCGCCGCCTTCACCAGAAACCCGGTCGTAATGAAGACCAGCGCCGCCAGCACAAGGCGATCGTGCCGGCCGGCCAGCAGCAGCCCCATCTGGGCCAGGTTCAGCGCACCCGTCGCGGAGTAGAGCAGGGCAATCCCGGTAAGCACCATGAATGCCGCAATCGTATTCGTGACGGCGAAGTTGAAGGCGCCGGCCAGCGGCGCCGGCTCCCGCGTTTTCATGCCGCAGAGCGCGAAACCGGCGGTGCTCATCAACTCGAAGAAGACGAACAGGTTGAAGATGTCACCTGTCACCGAGAAGCCGCACATCGCGGCCATGAACACCAGCATCAGCGGGTGATAGTGCCGCTGACCGCTCTCGACGTATTTCCACGAGAAAATCAGCGCCAGCAGCGTGAGCAGCGAGGCCAGCGAAGCGAGGCCGCAGCCCAGGCCATCCATCACGAAGCCGATGCCCACCGCCATGTGCCCGCGCGGGAACCAGTTGCCGAACCAGTAGACCTGCGTCTGATGCATCGCATGCAGCGTCCACAGGCCGGTAACGACGAAGTTGAACGCGGCAGTGAGGATCGCGACCAGGTCCGTGATCCAGCGCGGCAGCAGATCGCGAATCGCGGCGACCATCGCAGCGACAGCCAGCGGCACAGCCACGAACAGGGCGGGCGAGAGCATCAGCGCGATCAGCCTCGCATGTACCGCAGGTCGTTGGGACTGGTCGTGCCGCCTTGCTCGTACGCCTTCACCACCATCGCCAGCAGCAGCGCAATCACCGTCACCTCAACAACTACGTCCGTCAGCATCAGTGCCTGCACCACCGGATCCACCGTCACGACGCCCGGCGAGATGTCCGCAAAGATCGGTGCGTATCCGCCTTTCCTGAAGCCGATGGCCAGCAGCAGAACGTAGGTGGAGGTCTGCAGAATGGCCAGGCTGATGACGGTGTGCACCAGATGGCGGCTGCGCACGATGCCATACAATCCGCACAGAAAAATCCACGCGGCGACGTAGTAGGGGTAATGATCCAGCACGCTCAGCGCTCCTGGTCTCGCTCGCGAGAAAGGATCTCGCGCAGGTATTCGTAGGTGACAAGGATGAAGGCCGCCGCGACCTCCACGCCCACGCACGTGCTGATGAGCCCAATCGTCCCGGAGGAGAAGACGTCGCCGGTCTGGCCCAGCGGCAGCACGTTGGTGAGGAATGGCGCGCCGGCGACCAGCGCGATGAAGCCGATCAGCGCGTACAGCGACGCTCCGAATCCCTCGAAAAACTCCACAATGGGATGGGAGACGATGCGGCGGAACGCGTCGGTGTTCTCCGCAATGTAGAGCAGCATGGGTGCCGCTGCGATGATGACACCGCCCTGGAATCCGCCGCCGGGTGTCAATTGTCCGTGCGTGGCGATATAGACGCCGAACAGCACGGAGAATCCGAACAGCGCCGTGGTGAACACCTGCACCGTCTCACTGAGCGCAGCTGCGTCCTGAAACGACTGCGGATTCTGGTTGTTCTCTTCGTTCCTCTTCTTCTGCTCGCCTTTCTCCGGCCGCAGCAAGAGCATCACGCCGGTGACCGCGCTGAACAGGATGAATTCCTCGCCGAGCGTATCGAATCCGCGGTAGTCATAGGTGATCGCGTTGACCGTGTCGGTAGCGTGGCGTTCGAAGACGGCCAGGCTGGCGATCACGTCGCCATAGGGGCCCCGATACTCCGCCCAGGCCGGCATGTTGCGCGCTCCGGCGCAGTAGACCGCGCCCAGACCGATGGCGCCGATGAGAAACACCAGCAGGCGAATCTTCGGAGTCATCGGCTCTTATCCTGTTTCCGCTTGTTCAGCTCCTCGCGATGCTTCATGCGCGTGATGGCCAGCATTACCATCAGCGGCAGCGCAATCGCCCCTACCGTCACCTGCGACAGCGCCACATCCGGAGCCTGAAAGATGAAGAACATCAGCGCGAAGAGGAGGCCGTAGAACGAGAGCGCGATGATCTGGTTCGTCACGTCGTCTGTGCGGACAATCACGAACGCGCTGACCGCAATCAGCGCAAGAAGGCCACTCCCCAGGATCATCATGCCTGCGGCTTGCCTCCCAGAAACTCCACCTCGGCATCCTCCGGCTTCGGCTGCCAGTGGCCTTTCTGCCGCTGGCGAAAGGCGCGCGCCGCCGCATGCGTGCCTACCGAGTTCGAGGCAATCATGATGGCGAAGATGATCCCGCACTTCCACGACGCCTGGCTCCATCCCGTCTGCAAAACGATGGCGAGGGTGAGCGACGTGAGTCCCGCGACGGCGGGAATGGCAAGGTAGTGCAGCGATTGATACGCATCGCGCATGCGGACCATGCCCAGAACGCCCAGCCAGCAGCTCAGGCAGGTAAAGGCGAGCAGGCTGTCAATCGCAATGGCGCGCGCGCTCACAGATGCTTCTCCAGAAAGCGTGCGAACACCAGGCCTGCGCCGAATGCCAGCACCGCGAGCGTCAGCGGAATATCCATGAATATCAGGCGTCCTTCACCGACCGTCACCAGCACCATGACGATCGTGATGACCAGCGCCGCCATTTCGAGACCGACAAGACGCCGCTCGGGAGAGCCGCGCAGGCAGGTCCACGCGCAGGGAATAAGAGAAGCCCCCGTGGCTGTGGCCATCACCATCCAGAAATTCAAGCGCCACCGCCTGCGCCAAGGTTTCGCGTCATCCTGCGTATCGCGCTGCGAGTGAGCTCATGAAAGAAGAACTGGCCCCGCTCGCGGTCGATGCCGATCACGATGCAATTGGGCGACACGGTCGTGTACGCAACCGCCAGACAACGCAGCGCCGTGGCATGCGGTGTGTCCTGGACCGCCGGCCAGGATGCGGCGCGAAAGAGGGAAGGCGCCCGCCTGCCCGCAAAATCCCGCAGAAGCACCCAGAGCACCTGGACGACATCGATCGCCACATCGCCCGGCAATCGCCAGACCTGCACGACGTCGCGAAGCTTCGGCTGGAACCGGATCGGCAGCTTGCGAATCGCGAAGAAAGCAAAGCCGACCGACAGAAGAACCGCCGGAATCCCGAGCAGCAGGTCGTCAGCCGTAAGATTCGCGACGAATGCAAGCCAGAAAACTGCGAGCGCAACCGCCAGAAAGACAACCTGTCCGGTCATGCGCGCACGGTCGCTCATGCGCCGTTGGAAGGGACTCAGTTCCGCTGGGGATGCCTGTTACGCGGGCTCAGCGTCGCTGAGCGCACGGCGCGATCAGTATCCGGCATGATGCAATGCGAACACGACACCGGACGCGAGGATGCAGTAGATCCCAAAGTAGTACCAGCGCCCCCGCTCCAGCCACACGCTGAGCCAGCGCAGCGCCACCAGCCCCGCGAGGAACGAAAACACCGCACCGAGCAGGCTGGGGAATGCCGCCGCTCCAAATCCGCCATGACTCGCATGGTGCAGACGCAGCGCTTCGCGTCCCACCACCGCAGGCGTCAGGATCACCGCCAGCGCGAAGCTGAAGGCCTCGACCCGCGCCTTCCGAATGCCCTGCAGCATGCCCACCGAAATCGTTGCTCCGGAGCGCGAGAATCCGCGAAAGGGAAGGCACAGCCCCTGCACGGCTCCGATAATCCCGGCCTGCCCGCTCGTGATCTCCGGCGATTCCTTCTCGTCCGGCACGCGCCCTTCCTTCAGCCCCGCGACAAGAATCAAAATGCCGGCCGCGAGCAGAGCCGGCGCCACGATCTGCAGCTGTCCAAACAAATCTTCGATTTCCGCGTGCGGCGCACCCCTGAAGAGCGTCTTCTCGATGACCTTCATCAGGATCAGGCCGAGAACGCCCGTGATCACCGTCGCCACGATCGCCTGCCAGGCAAACCGCTTGAACTCCTCCGCACTGGAGAAGAACGTCTCGCGCCACTGTTTCCAGAAGTAGACGATCACTGCGAACATCGTTCCGGTGTGCAGCATCACCAGCAGCAGCGTCATCGCCGGCGCCGAAGGGTCCATCCCCATCAGTTTTTCTGCAACCACCACGTGCGCCGAACTGGAAACCGGCAATAGCTCCGCCAAACCTTGCACGATGGCAAGCAGGATCACTTTGAGAAGGGACATAAGCGGATTCTAACGGTTGTGCCTTGCACAACCATGACAGTGGACCTAACCCGTCAACGGCGCTCTTCCACGCCCGTTATTTCGGTCATTTGAACGCGTTGCATCGCGGCCAGTATCATGGACCCTGGGTCAGTGTTGTCATCGCGCGCCAACGAGCGCGGTTCATCCCGGACGCCTCACACGAGCGCCGGCGAACACAAATAATCCAAAAACAGGGAGACGAAAGACGATGCGTATCGGTGTGCTGACGGGCGGCGGAGACTGCCCTGGTCTGAATGCCGTGATTCATGCGGTGGTCAAGAAGGGCATCACTCATTATGGTGACGAGTTCGTCGGATTTCTGGAGGGCTGGCGCGGCGTTCTCGAAAACAAAACTGTCCCGCTCACGCTGGAGAAGGTGGACGGCATTCTGAAGGAGGGCGGCACCATCCTGCGCACCTCGCGCACCAACGTCCGCAAAGTCGAAGGCGGCATCGAGAAATGCGTGCAGGTGCTCAAGGCGAATAAGATCGATGCCCTCATCGCCCTCGGCGGCGACGACACGCAGTCCGTCACGAACGCGCTGATTCAGGCCGGCGTTCCGGGCGTCGGCGTACCCAAGACCATCGACAACGATCTGAACGGCACCGATGTCTGCTTTGGCTTCGACACCGCCGTCATGATCGCGACTGAAGCCGTGGACCGGCTGCACACCACCGCCGCCTCGCATGAGCGCGTCATCGTCTGCGAAGTGATGGGACGCGATGCAGGCTGGATCGCCCTGACCGCCGGAGTCGCCGGCGGAGCGCACGTCGTGCTCGTCCCCGAGAGGCCCATCGACCTCGACCACACCTGCGCGATCCTGAAGAAGAATTATGAGAGCGGCAAGAAGTACGGCATTGTCGTCGTCGCCGAAGGCGCCAAGCTGCCCGGATCGGGCGAGCAGGCCACGAAGGGAACCAAGGTCGACTCCTTCGGACACGCGCGGCTGAGCGGGATCGGCGAAGCCCTGGCTGAAGAAATCGAGAAGAAGACCGGCTTCGAGACGCGCTCCGTCAATCTGGGACACACCCAGCGCGGCGGCACGCCAACCGCCTACGACCGCATGCTGGCCACCCGTTACGGCCTGGCCGCGATCGATCTCGTCCACCAGGGCAAGTTCGGACGTCTGGTCGTGCTCCACGGGACAAAAATCGAGGACATTCCGCTGGCCGAAGCCATCTCGAAGAACCGCACGCTGGACGACAGCTTTCTCTCGATCATCAGTTCGCTCGAGCCGAAGCTCTAACCCCAATCACTGCGCGCTGCGTGCCCCATGTCTCCCGCCTGGGCAGGCATGGGGTTCCTCGCTTCAGGGTTTCTTTTCCGGTTTCCCTGGCAAATGTCTGTTTCTTTGCCAGCCTTTCCTGTGGTATACATTGCGATGCCCAGTTGACCGGAGGACTCGTGAAACCCTCACCTGCCGTATCCGCCGAGACGCGCGAAGTCATGGATATCCGCCAGGCTGCCCACTACCTGGGCATCAGCGCCGACAGCCTCTATCGTTATGCAGCTACAGGGTTTATTCCGGCGTTCCGGCTGGGAAACCGCTGGCGCTTCCGCAAGTCGCGGCTCGATGAATGGATGGATCGCCGGTCCGGCGTTGAAGAGGCTCCTGAGCCGAAACTGGTGCGCACCCAGAAGAAACCGGTCCGCTCCGCCCGGGTCCTCCCGCGCGCAGCCCGCACCGGCTCGTAGCGTCACAATCCCCCAAAGTTCGAATCAGACTGACTTCTCGCCCGCCTTGCCCCGCTTCGCCGGTGCCGCCGCATGCGACGCCGCCGCGTGGCCATTGGTGCCGGATTCCGCTGCCTCCTGGGCCTGCGCCGACTGCGCCATTGCCAAATGCCGCTCCATCACTGCGCGCGCCTCGTGTGCGTTCCGGGAGCGGATCGCCTTATAAATCTCGCGGTGCAGGTCGGCAGACTGCCGCAGATCGCGTGACCGCTCGGCCGTCTTGCGGCGTTCGTCGTACAGCGCCGAAGTGATCGTCTCCATCAGCGCAGCCAGAATCGGATTGCCGGAGGCCTGCGCGATCACCCGGTGGAAGCGCACGTCGTGAATCAGATACTCTATCGGATTGTCCACCGTCGCATACATCTCGGCGACTTCTTCTGACAGAGCCGTGAAGTGCTGCTCCTTCCCACGTTCCGCGGCGAGCGCTGCCAGTTCGCTCTCCAGAATGCGCCGCGCCTCAAACATCTGCCACGACTGGAACCCGTGCAGCGCGCCCAGCAGGCTCAGCGACGATTTGCCGATCTCCGGCGGACCCTCTGCGACGAAAGTGCCCACGCCGTGTCGCACATCCATCACGCCCATGGCCGCCAGATAGCCGATGCCGGTGCGCAGGCTGGCGCGGCTGATGCGCAGTTTGCGCGCAAATTCGCGCTCCGGCGGAATGCGATCGCCCGGCTGCAACCCACCCGTTTCGATCATGTTCCGGATGTGGTTAACCACTCGCATGGTCATGTGCGTGTCATTCTTGGACATAAATTCGCTCCCTGCCGGGCTTCGCTCACCGCGAAACGTCCCTCATGGCGAGATAAAGCGGCCAACATGACGTGGTACTTCTGTTATGCAAGAAACTACCACCGAAAGAGACGCCCCTGCGGTGTATTCTAGTGGTCGGACCACTGCCGGGGCAATCGGTAGTAACCATAGAGGAGGTCAACCTCACCATGCCCACCCAAACCGTCTCCCTGCTGCATGAAGACCGTCTCTTTCCGGCTGAGCCTACCCAGCGCGGCATCGCCCGGCGGCTCTACGCTGAGGTTCGCGACCTGCCGCTCATTTGTCCGCACGGCCATACCCAGGCCGCCTGGTTCGCGAAGAATGAACCCTTCCCCGATCCCGCGAAGCTCTTCGTCCAGCCGGACCACTACATCTACCGCATGCTCTACAGCCAGGGCATTTCGATGGATGACCTGGAGATCGGCGTCGCCGAGCTGAAAGATCCCCGCCGCGTCTGGCGCATTTTCGCCGAGAACTACTACCTCTTCCGCGGTACGCCCACGCGCATGTGGCTCGACTACTCTTTCCACGAACTGTTCGGACTGGATGAGCGCCTGTCGGCCGCAACCGCCGACCTCTATTTCGATCTCATCTCCGAACGGCTGCGCACGCCGGAATTTCTGCCGCGCGCGTTGTACGAGCGGTTCAATGTTGAGGTGCTGGCCACCACCGACTCGCCGCTAGACTCGCTCGAATATCACCAGGCCATTCGCGATTCCGGCTGGAAGGCCCGCATCGTT